>DATHGB010000027.1 GCA_035317825.1 Candidatus Saccharimonadales bacterium
AAATAGAAATTCGCTATTTTTAAAACGCCCAATGTTAACATTGGGCGTTTTAATGTAGCTAATCGACAATTAATATGCCAACGCTTATACTTGACTTTACATCAAAACCATGGTACAGTGGAACTAAGATAAATAAACAACAAATAGTAGCAATAACTCCTTTCAAGAAGGGAACCCACCATGTTAAAAGAATCATCACCCGAATTTCATCAGGCATCTACGCGTGCCGCCGGTGAAGGAAACGTTACTTCTCACGAAACACTTGCTAGCCCTGAAGCAATCAGTGCAGCAAAAGCGGAGGTTCTTGCACTTAAAGAGCAAATTGATAACTTTCAGCTTCAGCTTGATTTCTTGCAAACTGAGCTTAACAGAGTGACGCCAAAAGAGAATATATTTGCCGATATAGACCCTTCAACAGTAGCGGCTGAAGCAGCAAGAGATTTCTCTCATTATAAAAATGTTGCAGATATTACTGGATATTATAACAATGACCCATCACTTATTGCGAGCGAAGATGTACAAAAGGCGCTTGCAGATATGACGAGCGAGCTCGATAGTCCATTACTGGGTGTGCAGGATACTCTTCCTGATTCTCAAGAAGTTAATGAATCACAGAGTACATCTGAAGTTTTAGACCAAGCTGATTCTCACAAGTCTTCAAAAGGGATTAATAACGAAGCAGCTGTTTTGTACGCACACGCAAATCAACATGCTATTCTCGTTGAAGAGCTGAAAAATCTTGCTCTTACTGACGATCGCCGAAAATCTCTTGAAGCGCAAAGAAAAGAGGTTGAACGTGAATTTTATAAGGCAAGCCGGGAGTATAAATTACAACCTGGAGCTGATATAGAGGCTGATAATGTCGCCTGGGCGCACTTTAAGGGCGAAGCAGCTTCACCCGAGGAAGTGATTAAAAGCACCGAAGCTACGTCTGCTGATAGCATTGATTCTCAAGGGAATGAGGACCGTAAAACGAGCGCAGCCGAACTTATCGATGATGATACCCCAGAACCCTCCGAGTCTCACCCAGACATTGCTCCTATTGATGAAGATGAACTTATTAAGAGCATTACTGAAAATGCACAAGCGCATTTTATTGATGATTTACTTGATAATATTACCGAAGTGCGTGACCAATTACGAACATCCCAAACCCCCGAGTTGATTAAAGAGCTTGCTGAGCTTGAGAAAGACTATAACGACAAACTAAGTACTTATGGCAAGCTTTCTAGCGAAGAAGGTTATGATGGGCAAGTTCTGCAGTATTTTAATGATCGTTACAAAAATATTCCAGCTGTTGACATTCAGGATACTCCTAAGTCACCTGATGCAAAATCGGATGCTCTGGTTGAAGAAGAGAAACTTAAAGCTCAAACTGCTGTTGATGACTTGAATAAGCTCGTCGACATTATAAGTGATTTGGATTTGAAACGTCATCAAGAAGAAGATAGCCTTGAAAAGGCCAAGCTTCAAGAGCGATTCGATAAAGCTGTTGCAGGCTACGACAATATTATGACTGAATACTACAGTTCTGATTACTACGATGAAGATGAGGCTGCTAAAATCGCTCAGCACCTTAACGACGCGCTGAGTCCTACGCAAGTCGCCACACCTTCAAATAACGAACCACAGCCAGCTTCTACTGCACCAGGAGCTAAGCAACTTCTTGAAACTCTTAAAAAGGCATATGTCCAAAAATCACCTAAAGAATGGGCTAAGGAAGGTACGATAAACGATAACGAAGAACAATACGATTTCTTTGACTGGACAGATGAGTTTGTAGAACAGCCAATTGTTGAAACCATCCAGCTTGCAAAGAATTTACGCTCTAAATTTAGTGCGGCTAGAGAAGCTTTCCGTTCGAAAGAATCTCGTAAAGAATCTCGAAAAGAATCTGCTCGTGCCCGAGCAATGGGTGCTGCTTCTACCTTAGGTACAAGCGTATGGAACAATCTTTTATGGCAAACAGGCAAAAACGGTACGAAGACCCTAAAAGAGCAAGAACGAGCACGCCAAGCTGCTGAAGCCGAAGCTAAGGCTAACTCTTAATCTTACAGGGCGCATCGTACCCCAGGATATGCTAAAATTAATCTAGAAGAACCGATAATACGCGAGAAGGGTAAGACAATCAAATGTTTAAATTGGATGATGAATTTCTAAAAGATCTTGGCCTCGACCAGATGCCAGAAGATCAAAAAAAGGCATTTTTAGAACATATTTACAGCCAGCTAGAATTGCGGGTTGGAACTAAATTATCAGAAGGCTTGACCGACGCTCAACTGGGCGAATTTGAATCATTTGTTGATCGCGACGAAGAAAAAGTTCGCGCATGGGTTGCTGCTAATACACCTGACTACCTAAATGATCCAACATACCAACAGCTCAGCTCTGCGGCACCTGAAGGCACAACGGAGATCATTATGCTTTCTGAGTACGCATCACTGAAATGGCTAGGTATGAATCGTCCTGATTACCGCGATGTCGTAAAATCAGTTTTAGATGAACTAAAGCAAGAAATTATGGCAAGCCGCGATGCGATTTTAGGCAACAATCAAGCGGGATAGCCACGAAGAAATGCCTCGCCGGTCATACGACGTCCACTTGGAGCGACCAGCTCATCAATTGAAAGAAAAGCACCGTCCTGACACTCAATGTCGAGCGGTGTTTTTTGTTGGCCTGATACATGTGATTTCGTGACGATAATATCAAGATCATTAACTTTTAGTTTGCTTTTAGGAAAGACAAGGTATGCGCGGACTCGGCGTTCAGCCCTGGCTGCGCTTAATTTTTTCAGATCAATCCATGCGTCATCTTTGGTGAGTAATGCACAATACGTTGCTGCCTCTTCTTGTTGTGTTTCTGGTTGCAGTGATTCATCTAAAATACGAGGGAGTGTTTCGAGTAAAAGGTCTGAACCAACCACCGCTAGGGCTCGATACAGATTAATTTGAGTTTCGGTACCTTTTAACGGGTATCGTTTTGCGGCATAGACAGGACCGGCGTCCATTTTGGCACTGAGCTGCATAATGGATACGCCAGTTGTTTCGTCGCCATTTTTTATAGCCGATTCGATAGGTGTCGGGCCGCGATATTTTGGCAAAAGTGATGGGTGAACGTTGATAATACCTGGTGTGAATAAATCGATGATGCTTTGAGGGATAATTTTGCCGTAGCTAACAAGAACGCCGGCAGGATTGCCAAGAGTCTTGATATCCGATGCGATATCAGCGAGCTTTTCAGGCTGCCAAACCGGAATATTATGCCTAGTAGCAAGGACTTTAACCGGAGGAGCTGTCAGCTGCTGACCACGACCTTTTTTACTGTCAGGTTTAGTAACGACAGCGCCAATAGTATAGCCAGCTTCGATTAAAGCTGTTAAAACGGTGAGGCTAAAATCCTCAGTCCCAAAGAATACGATTGTTTTTGATGTGTTCATCATAGCTAAGTGGTTGAAGTTCGCCTTTCTCGTCGAGGGTGTAAAATGCATCTGTTTTATCGCGAATATGATCGATAAAAAGGACACCGTTTGTGTGGTCAATTTCGTGCTGGATGACGCGGGCCAGGAAGCCTTCGGCTTTGAATCGAACTTCGTTGCCGTCTACGTCCATTGCACGAACACGGATTTTAGAGCTGCGCGGGACTTTACCATAGATATTACTGACACTGAGGCAACCTTCGTAGTCGTAAATTTTTTCGCCTTCGTGCTTGACGATCTCGGGATTAATAAGAGCAGTAAAGTTGCGGGCGCTTTTGTCGTCAAAATCACTTCGGACAATCACAACTCGTTCCATTATATCTACCTGAACAGCAGCAAGGGCTGCGCTGATTTCGTGAGGGCGAGAATCTTCCCAGTCTAGGGATGCATCTGTCATGTCTTGTACTAATTTGACGACGTCGTCGGTAATGACGTGCACTTTACTGGATTTTTCATGGAGGTGCGGGTTTGGCAGAGCAATGATATCTTCTTTTTTCATTCCTTTAAGTATAACAGATGAAATGAAGCTTTTTATAGTAGGCTAATTGGATCTAGTTCAGTTTGCCAGTGTGTAGGCGGAACAAGTTTCAAAAGATCGATGAGTGCCGAGCGTTTTTGCGATTTAACAACCAATTGCCACCGGTAAGTGTCGCGGGTTCGTTCGTAGAAGGCGGGGGTTGGTCCAAGTATTTGTACTTGTGAGCCCATTTTTGTCTTTAGCTCATTAGCGAGTTTTTTTGCATTTTTTATAGCGGCGGCTTCTGTTTTATAAACGCATGTCAGTTTTAAAAGGTAAGTAAAAGGCGGGAAGTGACCACGTTGTCTGGTGATGAGCGTTGTTTTATAAAAATGTTCATAATCTTGGGCAAGGCCGTCAATGACGGCAGGGTGTCCGGGCTGATAGCTTTGAACAACAACGTTTGTCGGATGATGCGATCGTCCGACGCGTCCAATAACCTGGGCGAGTAGTTGAAAGGTTCTTTCCTCGGCTCCATAGTCGGGCAGGCTAAGGCCAGAGTCGGCCTGAATAACGCCGACCGTTCGAAGCTTGGGTAAGTCGAGTCCTTTTGCGATGACCTGTGTACCAATGATTAAATCTATTGCGCCGCTATATAAGTCTTTGTACCGTTCCTCGACCGATTCGCCGGTTTCGCTATCGCCATCAAATCGAACAATTATTTTGTTCGGAAATAATTTTTTAAGTTCGGATTCTATTAACTTGGTACCAATACCTTTATGAATAATATCGGCGGAATGACACTCAGGACAACTCGTCGGGACTTTATCTGACGATCCACATATATGACATAGGAGCTGATGTTTATCGGCATGCAGCGTGTAGGGCACAAAACACCGTGGGCAGATAGCTGACCAGCCACAGTTTTCACACAACGTCGAGGAGGCGCTACCTCGACGGTTATGGAAAATAAGTGCTTGATTACCACTTTCGAAAGTCGTCGTAAGTTCGGTAATGAGTTTGTCGGATAAAAAGCGATGATGTTTAAACCCAGTACGTTTTGTCATGTCGATCAGAGTAATAGTAGGAGGAACACTACCGTCTTTGGCTCGTTTTGTCATATGAATAATTGGACGATTGGATTGCTGGGCGATGTAGTAATCAGAAACGGCCGGTGTAGCACTTCCAAGGATAACTTTAGCTTTGTGTTCATGCGCGAGGATGCTTGCGGCTCGAAGGGCAGAATAACGAGGAGATTGTTCTTGTTTAAAACTTGGTTCGTGGGCTTCGTCTATGACGATAAGTCCGATATTCGATAAGGGCATAAAAAGGGCAGAGCGAGGACCCACCACAACACGGGGTACTTTACTATTCAAAGCTTCTCTCCAGGCAAGATCACGCTCTGCTTCGGTCTGACGAGAGTGGGTGAGAATGATATCTTTAAAGTGATGCGAGAATTCATCAACCAGTTGTGAAGTCAGCGCGATTTCTGGGACAAGAATAATGACCGACTGGCCACGATCAAGAACGCGTTTGGCAGTTTCAATATAGACATGAGTCTTCCCGGAACCTGTGACACCGTGAAGTAGCGCAGTGCCGGGCGTCATCTGTTCTATCGCGTCGATAGCTTCTTTTTGCTCCGCAGTGAACACAATATTTGTTCGATCTCGTAAACTTTCTTTTGTAATAATTTGACGTGCCCGACGTGTTTTTTGTAGGCCGCGAGGAAGTAGTGTTTGTAAAACGGTCGCAAGATGCGAAGTGTAATAGTTACTGAGCCATTTAGCTAGTTCAAGAATAGGGAGAGGTAGCGGCTGTCCTTCGATTATTGAAGTTATCTCTTTGGTTGTATAGCTTGGTTTTGCAACTTCGGAAAAGATTACGCCAACGAGTTGTTTTTTACCTACCTCTATAATGACCAATTGTCCAATGGGGAGGGGTGTTTTTGAAGCATAGGTAAAAGACATGCTTTCAGTGCGCACGATTTGATTTGGCGCCACCTCGTAGTAGTACATACGTCTTATTATACTTCGTTAATGAATCCTAACTCGGAAAAGGGCAAATTATCCTTTTTGCTCGTCACGTCAGCATTATACTGATAAACTAAACGTATGTATTTTGAAAGTCGTGCCCAAGCGGGTCAGATTTTGGCGGAGCGGCTTGTTCCGACATATCGATATGAAAACTGTGTTGTAGTTGCACTTAGCGACGGTGCGGTTCAAGTGGGCGAACAGATTGCCGAAGCGCTTCACTGCGTACTGACAATGCTTCTGATTGAAGATATTCCTGTCCCTGGTGAGAGTGTGAGCTTTGGCGGTGTTTCACAGAGCGGCGGATTTACGTATAACGGCATGTTCAGCGCTGGTGAGGTTGAAGAATACGCGAGTGAGTTCCACGGTTACCTAGAAGAGCAAAAGCGTGAGGCGTTTCAAAAAATTAATAGGCTGCTTGGTGACGGCGGTATTATTGATCATGACATGCTTAGAGACCATGTGGTTATCTTAGTTGCAGATGGTTTAGACAATGGGGCGTCACTTGACGTTGCTGTGGATTTTTTAAAGCCAATTCGGATCCAGAAACTTGTTGTTGCTACACCTGTAGCGACTGTACCAGCCGTAGACAAACTGCACATAATTGCAGATGAATTACACGTACTTGATGTGAAGGAAAACTTCATGGGAACAGACCATTATTACGAGCAGAATGACATCCCGTCACACGAAGATACGATCGCTAAAATCAACCAAATTGTACTGAATTGGCGTTAACAAGGCTTGCCAAACCATGCACAAAAAGTGTAGAATAAAAAGCAACGGATGAGCCAGACTGAAGTTAAATAAGGGAAATAATGTTAGACGTTTTTATTACATCTCGAGTGCGCCGAAAAATAGTGGTTGTATATGCCAAATATCCTGATTTTCACACGCATGTTCGAGGACTTGCAAAGTTAATCAAAGAAGATCCAGGCAATATTCAACGCGAACTAAAACGACTTGAAAAGGTTGGATTTTTAACCAGTGAAAAGCAGGGAAATACCAAGATTTATTCTACGAATAAACAGTTCCCGATCTTTAAAGAACTACAGAGCATCGTCATTAAATCTCAGCAACATGCTGGTCGACCCAAGCGCCAATCTGCCGATATTTAATGGATATATTTGAAGAAATTTTAAAAGCACGCGTACCTGACAAACAGGCGCGTGATCTTTTTTTGTCGCCTGATTACAACACAAAACATGATCCGTTTTTACTGCCGGATATGCAAGCGGCGGTCGATAGATTAGTTGCCGCTTTTGAAAAGCAAGAACACATAACTATTTATGGCGATTATGATATCGATGGTCTGACAGCAACAACGGTTCTACTTGATGCGTTTAAGAGCTTTGGATTTAAACATGTCGAGGCATTTATCCCAAATCGCTTTGTCGAAGGTTATGGACTGACGGTGGATGCGGTGGAGAAAATCGCAGCGACAGGAGCGAATCTCATTGTTACTGTTGATTGCGGTAGTTTAAGCCACAAAGAAATTACACGGGCGAACGAGCTGGGTGTTGATGTGATCGTTACTGATCACCATAATGTTGCCAATACGCCACCGCCAGCAGTTGCGACGATTAATCCAAAACGTACCGACCACTCGTATCCATTTATTGATTTAGCGGGAGTGGGCGTTGCGTTTAAGCTAGTTCAGGCGCTACAGACGAGACTGGAAGGACTACCCGTTGGACAGGAAAAATGGCTGCTTGATTTGGTGGCGCTTGGAACTGTCTGTGACGTTGTGACGCTTGTTGATGAAAACCGTACCAATGTTTATTGGGGTTTGAAAGTTTTGGCGCAGACACGCCGGCCGGGATTAAAAGCATTAATGGCAGTTGCAAAAGTTGAACCGAACAAAGTTAATGCACGAAGCCTTGGATTTGGTCTTGGACCGCGTATGAACGCGGCGGGACGGCTAGAGACCGCTAGGCATGCGCTTGAAATGTTACAGGCAAGCGATAAGATAGAAGCATTTGAAAAAGCGCAGCAACTTGACGCACTGAATATTGCCAGGCGAAGTGACCAAGATGCGATTTTTAAAGCGGCAATTATCCAGGCGGAAACATTCAAAAACGACCCGGTTTTGGTTGTGAGTCACCCGGACTGGAATCATGGCATTATTGGCATTGTTGCGGCAAAACTTTTAGAAAAATATAAAAAACCAGCCTATGTTTTACAGGAAATGGGCGACGAGAGTAAAGGTTCGGCTCGCAGCTACGGTGATTTTAGCGCCGCCGATGCGATTAGGGCGTCCGATGACATTATCACCAAAGGCGGCGGCCATAAATTAGCGGCCGGCGTAACGATGCCAACCGAAAACATTGCCGCTTTTCGAAAGCGGGTGAATGAATTCTATAAATCACAAAAATTACGCGATCAGCCAAGCCTGCTACTGCCGAAAGCGGATGTTGCAATAGATGATTTTACCTTTGTTCATGAAGATCTGCTAACCCAGCTAGAACTTTTAGAGCCGTTTGGAAACGGTAACCCCGAACCTGTTTTAAAAGCTGAAAATGTTGTCGTGACGCGCCAACGTCGAATGGGTGCGGATGCCCAACATGTTAAATTGGATCTTCGCGATAGTAAAGGAAAAACAATGCAATTTCTGGCATTTAGTGCTCCCGCACATTTTTTTGTCGAACCGGGTGAACAAGTAACAGTTTGGTTTCAGCCGACCATTAATGAATGGCAGGGACGACGTAGCGTGGAAGGGCGACTTTTGCATCTTGAAGATGCAGCTCTATAGCTGTTGCATCTAAACTGCTTCTCTGTTACAATACTCCCATATGGTACAAGTAACACGTAAAGATGAACGCGAAGCGAACGAAAATATTATTCGTCGTTTCAACCGTAAGGTTTTGCAGAGCGGTGTTTTAGCTGAAGCAAAGGCAACAATGCGATTCAGCAAACCTCTAAGCAAGACTGAACGTCGTGCAAAAGCGATTATCCGCAAGGAACGCAAAAGCGAAAAATTAGCCAAAGCCCGTTTGGGGATTCGTTAATTCATGGCGCTAAAGCAGCGCATTCAAGACGATCTTAAAGCCGCTCTTTTGGGCGGCGATCGTTTTGCCGCGGAAACGTTGCGGGGTCTAAAGGCCGCAATTTTGAACGAAGAAGTCGCTAAAAGCAAGCGCGACGAAGGCTTAGAAGACGCCGAGATTGAACAAATTGTTGCAAAAGAGGTCAAAAAGCGCAACGAAAGCGCAACACTCTATGAACAAAATGATCGGGCTGAATCGGCTGCCGATGAACGCCGCGAGGCTGAAATTTTGAGTATCTACCTTCCTACGCAACTTGGCGAAGAAGAAGTTAAAGCTATTATTGAAGCAGCAATCAAACAACTTGGTGCTAACGGCATGAGCGACATGGGTAAAGTTATTGGCGTCGTGAAGTCAAAAGTTGGCAATACCGCCGATGGTGCGACCGTCGCGAAACTTGTTAAAGAACAACTAACACAGTAGAGGAAAAGACAGGGTGATTTTATTTTTTGGTCCGACCGGTGCCGGTAAAAGTGTGCAAGGCCAGATGCTGGCTGTCCGTCAGGGATGGAAGTGGCTTTCGACAGGCGAGATGCTGCGTACGAGCAAAGATCCAGAAGTAATCAAGGTATTGAAGTCCGGTGAATTAGTGAGCGACGAACTTACCTATGAAGTATTCGACGAAGCGATTCGCGGTGCGAAAGCGAAAAACTACGAAAAGATTATTGTTGATGGATTCCCGCGTACCAAAGCGCAAGCCGAGTGGCTTGCTGATTATATGGAAGAGAACGGCGAGAAGATTGACCTGGTTGTCGCGCTTGAAGTGCCAGAAGGGGAGCTTATGAAGCGCCTTGAGAAGCGTGGCCGCATGGAAGATACACCCGAGACGATTGCAAGGCGTATGAATATTTATCGGCAGAAGATGTATCCAGTGCTTGGAAGTTTCGCCGAGGACGGCGTGAAGATCGTCCATCTTGACGGTACGGGCACCGCGGGTGAAGTACATGATCGGATTTACGCAGAAGTAAATAGCGATGCAACCGTCAAAGTCTAACGAGCAGATTCAGGCGATGCGTGAAGGCGGCAAGATTCTTGCTACCATTTACGCTGATCTAAAGGCGCATGTTAGCGCGGGTATGAGCGGGCTAGAAATTGACGCTTGGGTGGCTGAACGGATCAAAAAACACGGTGCGATTGCGACGTACAAAACAAGCGAAGTTAATTTCCCTGGGGTGATCTGTATTAGCATCAACGACGAGATCGTTCACGGGGTGCCATCGGACTACGTTCTTGAAAAGGGCGATATTGTTAGTTTCGACCTGGTCATTACGTATAAAGATATGAAAACGGATGCGGCCTTTACGATGGTTGTCGATGAAACCCCTACGGGTGTTAAAAAGCATCTATTGAACGCAACCGAGCGAAGCTTATATGCCGCGGTTGATGCGATCAAAGGGCCTGTTCATACGGGTGACATTAGTGCTGCCGTAGAAAAAGTTTTAAAGGACGGAAAACTTGGTATTATTCGTGACCTTGTTGGTCATGGCGTAGGGTTTGAAATGCATATGCCGCCAGAAATTCCGAACTACGGACAAAAAGGCAAGGGGGTACTTTTGAGACCGGGAGATACAATCGCTATCGAACCTATGGCTACACTTGGTAAAGAGCGCATTAAAACCGATGCTGATGGATGGACAATCCGAACGGCCGATGGAAGCCTTTCGGCTCATTTTGAACACACCGTGCTCATCACCCAAGCAGGTGCTGAGATATTGACAATACTATAGAAGGAGATGACCTACTATTATGAGCACAACTGAGAGTCACCGATGCGTATGCTTGATTGCAGAGATAGCGAGGCCCTATGCTACCCCTAGATATTAACAATGTCGTAAGTGATCATCCTAGGTTGCAGAACGAATTATTCGATAAATTTCCAGTTATCGGCGCAGATTATCTGCAAGCGGCGGCCGAGCAATTGAAAACTGCTTCAACTGCATAGCCTACTAGGCTGAAAGGTATCTCTATCTGCCTAGCTCTTCTCGGTAACTTCATTGACTAATTTTTCTAATTCCCGTGGGTTTTCGCCAAGCCAGACAGCGAGTGCATGTGACGCATCGTAGTGTCTATATGTCAGATGTTTTGCTGTAGCTTGTAGCGTTGTGATAACTTCTTTGGGGATTACTTCGTCTCTATCTCCGTATGCGATAAATGTCTTTCCGCTAAACTTGGCTAAATTTGTAATAGCGGTACTATTTTTCCAACTGCTATCTGTCCGAATAAGTGTCCTAAACCCGTCGTCTTTAAATTGGATATTCGCTGCATCTTTTGTGTAGATAGCTGGACAGCCTAATAAGATTGTTTTTACACGTCTAGGAAATAGTGGCAATAAATCACATACTGTCTGGCCGCTCATACTAAAGCCTACAAGAATAAAATCACTATTTTTCGGAAGGAGTTTTTCTATAACCTGAAGCGCCTGTTCTTGGCGGTTATTCAACGAAGAATCTTTCAGCTCGCCAGAACTTTCACCGTGGCCTGTAAAATCAAATAAAACGACACCGTAATCGTGTTTGAGAATTTCCTCAGCAAAAGGGTAGTAGCGGGCTCGGTTGGATGCTCCGGCGCCGTGTAATATAACGACATTTTGTTTTTTAATAGCGTATTCACAAGCTATTTCCTGGTTGCCAATTTTTAAGCTTCGTTTAGTTAATTGCATGTGATATTTTTTCTTCCTTTTGTAGTAGTTGTTGAACGCGTCTGCCGATTGCGTCTGATGGTTCGATAACTTTCGCTCGGCCGTCTGCTATTTCAAGAATTAATTCTTTGATCCAGTGGTAGTGGGTGCATCCTAATACGATTACGTCCGCACCACGTAAACACATATCTTCAATGACGCGTTTTATCTCTTCGTGGTTAACTGCATTATTTTCGATCATATAGGCCCAGGTACTACAATCTGGTTCTAGAATCGTAAGGTGGAATCCGTATTTGGCAATTAAATTATGATAACGCTCACTAGCCAAAGTTGCGGCGGTGGCACAGACGGCAATAGTGTCGTTTTTTGTAACACTTGCCGCTGTTTTAATCATAGGTTCTACGCCAATGAATTTTTGATCTGGGTATTTTGTTCGGAGTGATTCGATCGCAAGTGCGGTTGCCGTATTGCAGGCAAGAATAATAACATCGCAAGATGCTTCTAGGAGTGGCTGGATCGCGTTACCGGTTAACGAAATAACTTGATCTGGTGTTTTATCACCGTAAGGAACGTTCTTCCGATCATTAACGACAGTAATTTGTGCATCTGGAAAAGTTATGCGAAGTGATGCGGCGACAGCCTCTCCGCCAATACCAGAATCAAAGACGCCAAGTTCCATGTAACTAGTGTAGCATCCGTGTGCCGGCTTGTATTTTAAGCATAAGTATGATATTGTATACTTACTATGCCAGAAATACCAAAGACACAAAAATATTTTGATACAGAATTTAGCAGAATAACTGCTGTTCAAGAAGGGGAGGGGCAGGAGACTAACTCTACCGAACAACAAGGGCATCTCCCTACTCCTAAAGAGCAAATAGAGGGTTTGGTCGAATATTTTGGATCTGGCGAAGCTCCCAATACTCTCGAAGAGTTAGATGGAATCCGTAAAAGCTTGAGTGAAGAGTGGCAGGAAGAGGGCTTTAAAGCGGCTTCTGCGTATCTTGACGCTGAGGGTAGTTTAATTCTTGTTGCACCGAGCAAAGAAAATCACCCCAATCACCCAGTTCAACTTCCAGGTAAAGGGCCCGAGTCTACGTGGCGTCTTTTGATAGATGGACAAGTGATGGACGTAACTATTCCCGCGGAGTGGTCTGGTATGAGTGCGCATTTTAGGGGCACGGGTCATTCTGAAGGTATCTATAAACTTCCCGATGACGGAGAGGGTATAGAGCTATCTGACGATATGCAGCGTATTGTCGATAAACTAGGGCCATTCGCAACGATGCATCATACGCCTAGAGGTGAAAGTCTAGGCGATAGTAGTGGCACTGTTGGGCTTGCCGATGTTCGTGATGAAGCAACACTACGCGAAAAAGTTAAAAGTGAACGTAAGATCGCTGCCGCGGCAGAATATGCAGCCGATGAAAAGGAAGCGTATGGCGTTGAAGAAGCCGCAAGGCAACGAGCAGACAAGGTTCGAAAACTTCTATTTCGTTCAGCGGATAACTTAGTCATGCTGCGTCGTGATGCATATCGCCTCGGTCTAGCTGAGATACGAGAAAATAGTACGTCTCGTCGACGTAAAGATGACTATAGAAAGTTCTAATTCCTAATTTGCTAACAGACATCACACGCTAGGCAAAACTTGTCATAAGCGTTATACTAATACGCATGCAAGATACTTCTCGATATGCTGTCGGTATTGATATTGGCACGACCACTATTCGCTGCGTGGTTGGTCATATTGATGCGACGACAGGCGCTCCGACGATTGTTGGTGTTGGTCAGGCTCCAAACAGTGGTATGCGAAAAGGCGTGGTAGCAAATCTTACCGGCCCAGCACAAGCGATTGACGATGCGCTTGGCGAAGCTGAACGTATGAGCGGCTATCAGGTTGACGCGGCGACAATCAGCATTAACGGGGCTCATATTCTGAGTACGAAGGCCGACGGCATGATTGCCGTGGGAGCAATGGACCATGAAATTGTAGGCGAAGATCTAAATCGTATTGAAGAAGTTGCAACTCTGGGCAAAGTACCTGCAAACCGTGAAATTCTAGAGGTTGTTCCGCACAGCTATCGTTTGGACGGACAAGACAATATCAAAGACCCGCTAGGGATGACGGGAACTCGGCTCGAAATTACCGCTAATGTTGTTTCAGCACTGACACCGCACCTTGCGAACCTGCAAAAATCAGCCGATATGGCTAAAGTTCATCCGCACGCAATCGTGCCATCAGTCCTTGCTGCCGCTAGGGCTGTTTTGAATGAGCAACAAATCGAAAATGGGGTTGCCGTCGTTGATCTTGGCGGCGCAACAACAAGCGTTGCGATATTCGAAGAAGGCGACCTGCAATACGTTGCCGTTATTCCGGTTGGCGGCACGAATATTACGAATGACCTCGCGATCGGGTTAAAAACGGATCCGGAAATCGCCGAAAAGGTGAAACTGGCACATGCAGTAGCAACTCCACGCAGTGAAGCCGAGGGAATTAGCGTTAAGCACGACAGTGAAGTATTTAGTTTTAGCTCGAACGATATTGACGAGATTGTCGAAGCCCGCTTGGAAGAGATTTTTGACGCGGTTCACAAAGAACTCAAAAAAGCTGGCCGGGCTGGCCAGTTACCTAGCGGTGTCGTTCTAACGGGAGGCACGGCAAAGCTAAAGGGTATTGCTGACTATGCCAAACAAAAACTAGGGTTAGCCGCTCGAATTGGCAAACCGTCTGGGTTTGGTGGCGTGGCGGAAAATATCGAAGAACCACAGTTTGCTTCGGTTATTGGGCTCATGCTGCTTGATGCAGGACCGGGCGGAGGCCAAACGCCGCAAGCCGGCAAGAAAAATAGCATGAACGGCAAAGCGACTTTGAAGCAAGCCAGCGGTGTTATATCCAAGTTTTTGGGTAGATTTAAAGCCTGAATTTGAATTTAAACAATCAATGTTATACTAGATAAGAATAGAATATCGGGGAGAGTGCATCAGATGCCTGAAGTGAAACCAAGTGAAATACAAACATTTGCCAGTATCAAAGTAGTCGGCGTCGGTGGCGCGGGCGGCTCTGCTGTCAATCGCATGAAAGACGCGGGCCTAGCCGGCGTGCAATTTATTGCCATGAACACCGATGCGCAGGCGCTCCATAACTCAAGGGCTGATCTAAAGCTTCACCTTGGGCATTCGACGACCAATGGTCTGGGTGCTGGTGCTGATCCGTCAACCGGTGAAGCTGCCGCAGAAGAATCTCGCGAAGAAATCAAAGAGGCGCTTCAGGGTGCTGACATGGTATTCGTCACGATTGGTGCCGGTGGTGGTACGGGTAGTGGTGCGGGTCACGTTGTGGCCGAGATCGCACGTGAGCTTGGTATTTTGGTTGTTGGCGTTGCGACAAAACCATTTAGTTTTGAAGGTGAAAAACGCCGACAAAATGCTGAATGGGCGATTGCGCAGCTTGGACGCCAGGTTGATACATTGATCACCATCCCTAATGACCGCTTATTGCAAACCATTGACCGTCGTACGCCGCTTCTTGAAACATTCAAGATTGCTGATGATGTCCTTCGTCAGGGTGTTCAGGGAATTTCTGAACTTATTACCGAACACGGTCTGATTAACCTCGACTTTGCTGACGTAAAAGCCGTTATGAGTAACGCCGGATCCGCATTAATGGGTATCGGACGCGCAAGTGGTGATGACCGCGCGGCACAAGCCGCCCAACAAGCTATTGAATCACCGCTGATCGAAGTATCGATTGATGGTGCCAAAGGCGTTCTGTTTAACGTAACCGGTGGTTACGACATGAGCATGAGTGAAATCCAAGAAGCGGCCGAGATTATTACGAGTGCTGTTGCGCCTGATGCCAACATTATCTTTGGCGCGACGCTCAAACCTGAACTTGAAGACGAACTGATCATTACGGTTATCGCAACTGGTTTTGACAGTGCCTACTTCCACGAACAAGCTGCGCAGCTTGAAACGCCTGGATCTGGTATCGCAACGCGAGTCGAACCTAAAGAAGACACCCACGCGGTTGACCAAGCGGTCGAGGCAATCAATATGGATCTTGACCATAGCGAAGCAGCAGCAAGCTTTGCGGAAGAGCCGACACACGACATCTGGAGTACTCCAGCTGAAGAAGATGACGATGATACTCCGGCATTCCTTCGCCGCCGTAAAAAGAACAAAAAATCAGACGAATCGTAGGCTAATACAACATGAGTACAAAACTTAAAATCGGTGACAGTCGCGTGATCGAATCACGAGAGTCGGCTGATGGCGTGACGATTCGCCGCCGCCGCGAATCGCTTGACGGCAAACACCGGTTTACGACTTATGAACGCATTGAGCGTCCAAATCTCGCAGTTATTAAACGCGACACGACCCGTGAGCTATTTGACCGCGACAAACTTTCCACCGCCATTAAGCGTTCGGTGGGCAAGTTTTTCTCATCCGAAGTCGAAGTTGAAGAAATCATTAACAATGTCGAAGAAGCTTTGTACGAACTTGGCGAAAGCGAAGTAACATCACGTCAAATTGGTGATTTGGTACTGGACGAACTTGCGCTTCGGAACGAAGTTGCCTACGTTCGTTTCGCCAGTGTATACCATGATTTTAAAACCCTTGATGAGTTTGAAGAGATTCTACAGCAGCGTCGTAAAAAATAGGAGGTCCTGAAATGAAGGCAGTCATCGTGTACAAAGATGAAAGCGACTACGCAAGGGAGGTTCTTGATTATCTTCGGGATTTTAAGCGGCAAACAGGGCACGACTTAGAAACGATTGACCCCGAAACTCCTGACGGAATTGATTTTTGCCGTGCGTACGATATCGTTGAATACCCGTCAGTCGTGGCAATTAGCGATGATGGTGTTATGCAGAATTTGTGGCGTGGTCGTCCGCTCCCGACAATTAGCGAGGTGAGTTACTATGTTTAAGTTCGGTGAAAAAAAGTCGGTCGAAAGATCTAATAGATGGATTTTCGGAACGATGCTTGCCGCTGGACTTACTGGTTTAATTGCGGCTTTCACGCTTACGGTTGAAAAATTTCATTTGCTTGAAAATCCCAACGCGGTTCTTAGCTGTAGCTTTAATCTTGTTCTAAACTGCGCAACCGTTATGCAGACATGGCAGTCGCATGTATTCGGCTTTCCTAATAGCCTAATTGGCCTAATGGGCTACTCGGTTGTCATTGCCGTGGCCATTGCGGGGCTATGCGGCGTAAAGTTTCCGAAAAAGTTCATGCAAGCAGCGCAAATCGGCTATGGGCTAGGACTGATTTTCGCGTATTGGCTGTTCTTCCAGAGCGTATTTGTCATTCAGGTACTTTGTCCTTGGTGTTTAGTCGTGACTTTTGTGACGACAATCGTTTTTGAAGCACTTCTTCGCTATAACCTCCGCGAAAATAACTTTGACCTATCCAGGAAAACTCATCAAAAGGTGAGTGAATGGCTAAAGAAGGATTACGACAAAGTAATCGTTGCAGGCTGGGTCGTTCTTATGATCGCTATTGTTTTTATAAAGTTTGGCGAAGGATTATTCGCTTAAGATACTATGTCTGAACTGGTTCCACGTAGTACGGAAAGTGAAACAGACAGACGTGACTTTTGGGACGGCTTTATTCTTAGCCTTGATGAGCTGAGCAAGTATATTAGGATTGACGTAATGGAAGAGATTAAGAGGGCGCAAAATCAAGATGAAGAGTATGCAATCGGGCTACTTTTCAAATATGCCGGGCTGACAGAACTTCCACTCGGTGAATCGGGTCGCCTCCCTATGGTATCTACTATCTTGAAGGAGGCAGGCTGTGTTGATCTTGATTCAAGTCTCTTCCGCGACAAAGAATTGAATTGAACAATAGCCCCCTTGAAGATTATTAGCGTGTGCGTTAGGATATAGATACAGACAATCCTTTTGGATAAGTGGCTATCACCCACGAAGTTGCGGGAAGAAATCGCATGAAGCGACGTAGAACCCGACGGTCATCGACCCGTTAGATTGAACAACTAAGCGCTAGAAAGAATCTCTTTTTAGAAACTGGATGGTACCGTCCGCATCATGCGGATTCCAGTGACTAAAAAGGGATTTTTTTGTTTTAAGAAAGGCGATGTCATGAAGCAAGCGAAACTTACAATTCGAGATGCTACCGAAGCTGACGTAGAAGCGATCGTCGCTATGCATGACCAATCGTGGCTCGATACGTATCCAAATGATGCGGCAGGAGTATCGCGGGAATGGGTGAAGGAACGGGTTGGAAAATGGCAAGATCCTGAAAAACTCGAAGCACGAAGGGCGCAAATACGCCAATCCGGGCAAGGTAAGGCAATGATCTATCGCATTGCGGAAGACGAACGCGGTAAAGTCGTAGGCTTTATTAACCCCCATAGAGACGAAAAAACGCAACGGGTCGGTGCGGTATATGTCGATAAGCAATATCATGGAGCAGGGCTCGCGCAAAACCTTATGGACGAGATTATTGCCTGGGCTGACCCGCATAGATCGCTTGAGCTTGAGGTTGCGTCGTATAATGAACGCGCCAAAGCGTTTTACCGTAAATATAACTTCAAAGAAATAGAACATTCCGAGCACACCGTACACGAAGTAATACCAGTTGTCACAATGATTCGAAAAGGAGATAAGCAATGAAATACAAATCAGGCACACGCAGACGAGCCGCAGAATACGAAAAAGACCTCGTCGTTCAGTGGAAGAAAAATAAAACGTTTGAACGGTCAGTCGAAATGCGACCGGCTGATAATTCATATGTTTTCTATGACGGCCCTCCGTTTATTTCTGGCATTCCACACCACGGGACGCTACTTAGCTCGATCGTTAAGGATGCCATACCGCGGTATCAAACAATGAAAGGCAAACGGGTAGAACGTGTTTGGGGTTGGGATGCGCATGGCCTGCCTGCTGAACGCTACACCGAAAAGAAGCTTGGCATTCATTCGCGTCAAGAAGTGCTTGAGTATGGTTTAGAGAAATATATCGTTGCGACACGCGCAAACATGCTTGAAACAAGTAGCGCGTGGGAAGATGTGGTTGACCGCATCGGACGCTGGGTAGAGTTTAAGGGTGCTTACAAAACCATGGACAAGGATTACATGGAGTCGATTTGGTGGGCGTTTAAAACGCTATACGAAAAAGACAAGATTTTTGAGGGTGAGAAGGTCCTGATGTACTGTACGCTTGACGGCACGCCGCTATCGAAAGCCGAAGTGACGATGGATGCCGGTGCCTACCAGGACGTGACTGATCCAAGCGTATACGTAAAGTTCAAGTTAACTGGTGAAGACACGTGCGTACTTGCCTGGACGACGACGCCGTGGACGCTTCCAGCCAACACCGCTCTTGCGGTGAACACAAAAGTTGAGTACACGGAAGTTGAACTTGATGGCGAACATTTTATTTTGGCAACGGAACTGCTCGGTAAAGTCCTTACGGATGAAAAACATAACGTGTTGGACTATAAAGTTATTCGTACGCTAAAAGGCAAAGAGCTCGTAGGTAAAACGTATGATCCATTATTTGAAGATCGTGGCATCAATGCGCATAAAGTCTGGGCGGCTGATTATGTTACGACAGAATCTGGTACTGGTATTGTCCATCTTGCTCCAGCCTATGGTGAAGAAGATTTTGAACTAGCAAAAGTCCATAAAATACCTGTTGTGCACGTGATTGACCAAAATGGTTTTTATACTGAAAGTGACTGGAAAGGGCAGAATGTTTGGGAGGCGAATAAGCCGATTGCCAAGGAATTAAAAGAGCGCGGAACAGTCTGGAAGATCGATTACATCCGCCACTCATACCCACATTGTCACCGTTGCGGCACGCGCCTTATGTACCGGGCGCACCCGAGCTGGTTTATGGATATCGATGGCCAGCGTGAAAAAATGCTCGAGAAAAACGAGCCGATTAACTGGTTTCCGGCGCATGTCAAACATGGCCGATTCGAAAAGACTGTTCTCCAGGCGCCAGACTGGAACATTAGCCGCGACCGCTTTTGGGCGACTGCCATGCCAGTCTGGAAGTCAGAAAGCGGCAAAACGAAAGTCATCGGAAGCTATGCGGAGCTCAAAGAACTTTCAGGCGTTGAACTTGAAGACTACCATCGTCCATGGATTGACGAAGTGACGTTTGAAATTGATGGAGAAAAATACACTCGCATCGACAAAGTGATGGATAGTTGGTTTGAAGCGGCGAGTATGCCGTTTGCCCAATTCCACTATCCATTCGAGAACAAGCAGAAATTTGACGAGAATTTCCCCGGTGATTTTATCGTTGAATATATTGGCCAGGTGCGAGCATGGTTCTATTATATGCACGCGATGAGCGTCGCGCTGTTTGGCGAGAATAGCTTTAAGAATGTGATCGTGACCGGTAATGTGGCTGGTAATGACGGTCGTAAGATGAGCAAGAGCTATGGTAACTATACCGACCCGAACGAGCTCATGGACAAATTCTCGGCTGACTCACTGCGTTTCTTGCTTTTGCAGAGCCCGCTTCTCAACGGAGAAGATTTTGCGCTGCAAGATAAAGAAGTGGGTGACGTTGCACGCAAACTTAGTATGGTTTGGAATATGTACGATTTCTTTACGATGTACGCCGAAGTGGATGGTTGGGAATGGAAAGATGACCTTTCGGATCCGCTGGAAGACTGTACGAATCCGCTGGACCAATGGATTATTTCACGGATGCATCAGCTAATTGCGGAAGTTGAAACGCATATGGACGCATATGATATTCCAAATGCTATGAAACCGATCTTACCGTTTATTGAAGATGCGTCTAACTGGTATGTTCGCCGTTCACGCCGTCGTTTCTGGAAGAGCGGGGATGATGCGGACAAAGACATGGCCTATCGCACATTACATTACGTGTTAGTTCGTCTAAGCTATGTCCTAGCGCCGTTTACGCCATTCCTTGCTGACGAACTCTACCAAAAGTTAACAGGCGACGAGAGCGTTCATTTGAAAGATTGGCTTCCAGCTGGGCATGTGAATGAACTAGTCGTCACAGACATGGAAGAAGTTCGCGACTATGTTAACCAAGGTCTCAGTCTGCGCGCTCAGAATAAGCTAAAGGTTCGTCAACCACTTGCGAGTGTCACTGTTCCGCGCCTAGGCGAGTTTGTGAACTTTGAAGATATTCTGAAGGATGAATTGAACGTTAAAGCAGTCAGGGTTGGTAAAGAGCTAGCACTTGATACCAAACTAACGCCAGAACTTAAACGTGAAGGTCTGATGCGCGAAGTAATTCGTCATGTACAATCAGCCCGTAAAGCTGCTGGTCTAAACATTGACGATCACATTAGCCTGGTTCTTAAGACTGATGATACTGACCTGCAAGCAGCAATTAACGAACACGCGGATACGATTAAATCTGAAACACTTGCTGATAATCTAACCAAAACTGGTGAAAAGTCGTATGAGGCTACCGCCAAAGTTGAAGGTGTTGAGCTGACTGTAGGCTTGCAAAAAGCATGAACACGCATCCAGATGCGGTAACCGTTCTCTGCTACGGAGACTCCAATACCTGGGGCCAACGACCTGAAAAAAAAGGCGGGCGTTTTCCGTCAAACGTTCGTTGGCCAGGTAAGCTCCAGGATATATTGGGTGATGATTACTATGTTATAGAAGAGGGCTTGAATAGCCGGACGACTGATTTAGAGTACTATAAAAAGCCAGGCCGGAATGGCAAAACATATCTCATACCCTGTATTGAAAGCCATAGGCCGATTGGCATAGTTGCCATAATGCTTGGCACGAATGATCTTAAGACTACGTTTGGTCGTAGCGCTACGGATGTCGCCGAAGCACTACGGGGTCTTGTGCGGGATGTGCGCGAGACTGCTGTCGATAAAGAGGGCAAAATACCAAGAATTATCTTGATCAGCCCAATTCTCATTGATGATACGGCTGAACTATTCAGTATGTTCTATGCGGAGAATTATAGTCACGAAGCAGTGATGAAATCACAGGATCTTGCAGGTGAGATTCAAAAGGTAGCCAACGAGGAAGCCTGCTTTTTCATCGACGCAGCCTCTGTTGCCGAACCTGGTGTCGATGGCATTCATTTCAAAAAAGAATCCCACCCAGCATTGGCGACTCTTGTGGCTAAAACTATATCAGCCCCATAGTATTTCTTATGCTTGCTTGATATACTGCGGATAAGTATGGCAAAGCAACCAATAATCGGTATTTCTGTCTGTTCCAATCCTGATGGGACTATCGATTTTCACGGTGTCGAGTATCTTTATCTTCGGCGTGACTATACGCAGGCAATCAAAGCTGCTGGTGGAATACCGATTTTGCTTACTCCTGATATGACTCCGCAGGCAGCTGCCGAACTTTGCGACGGTATCGTGATAAGTGGCGGTTATGATATTCCGACAGAGCTTTATGGTGAAAAGCACCACGAAACAATGATAGATGTCGAGACGATGGAGCGTGCAAGCTGGGAGCTGGCACTTATTGATGCGTGTGACATGGCTGAAACACCTATTCTAGGTATTTGTTACGGTATGCAGCTCATGAATGTACATTTTGGTGGCAGCCTTTATCAGGATATTCCATCTCAGGTTCCTGACGCGCAGAGTCATGCGTCACAGACACCAGAAAATGATCATCTCGTCACATTTAGTAGTGATTTTTTAGGATACAAAGCAGGAGAATCAACTCCTTCTGCACCTCGACATCACCAAGCAATTAACCGAGTTGCCAATGACTGGGAAGTCGCTGCCCGAACGGCTGACGGGGTAGTAGAGGCCATACAAAACGGAAATCGTTTTGGCGTTCAATGGCATGCAGAATCTGACAATACAGTTGAGCGGGTTTATGGTGTCTTTGTTGCATTATGTAAAAAAGATCAACCGACATTTGCATCAGTCAGTCTACGAGACATTGTTGATAAAGAGGAAGTGGTGTCGATCTCAAAATAGCAAAGTTCCGAGTAGCATATATGAAAAAGCCCCGACAATTTGTCGGGGCAAGCTAAACATAACAAAACACACGGCAGTGACGCCTCCGAACTCGGAGGCGTCACTGCCGGAAGAGCAGTCTCAGTGTCGACGGCGGCCCTTCTTGCTGAAGAGCGCCTTCGGCGAGACACGCCCGACGAAGTGGAACTTCGGCAGAATGCGGCCTGCGGCCAGAACGGCTCCCACGAGAGTGAACAGCGCCAGCGCGATGAAGAGCCAGTTGTCCATTCCCATGAAGAGCCCGGTACTACCGGCGCCTGCAGCACCCATACCGGTCGAAGCGGTGGTGCTGAAGGGAGTCGGGTTGTACGGCATGTGTTCTTCTCCTTAGTTTGTCTACCAGTTTTGCTGAGTACGGAACGTCGCAGCACAGAGTGCCTTGACATGTACGGCCTGCAGGAGCAGATCGTACGGCATCTCGACGACGAGTATCGCCGAGATGCACATCTGACGCCATCCGCGTTTGCGGACGGTGATGAATCGTTCGACGATATACACGACCGTCACTCCAATCCAGAGTGTATGGAAGTGCATGCTACCTCCGCTTACCGAATACCCGAGGGTACCCAAATAGGCAAGGGTCGCCAGAATTCCCAGAAAACCCCAGACCTGGAGTCCCCAGTACTTGGCCGTCACACGGGTAATCCCGTAGTGGACGTTGTTCTCGATGGCTCCACGCTTCCACCGGTCACGCTGACGCCACAGACTGCCCCATGTTTCCATGACTTCAGTCTTGAGCGCGCATTCGGCGGGAGCGATGATTTTGTATCCCAGGTGGAGAAGCGCGAAGGTCAGCTCGTTGTCTTCGGTCAACGCTTTCGTGTCGTAGACCTGAGCTTTTCCTTCGATGCCTCCAGGGATCTTTCCGGACTTTCGGCCTTCGATGACGTGGTTGAGACAGGCAACAGTAAAAATTGTTGCCGTACCTGTCAAAACCAACGTCTTGCCATCTTTTCGTTCGACGTCGCGGGCGTAACGAGCGTACTCGTTTCGCTGCAACATGCCGACCAGTCCGCCTCCGGGCTTGCCCAGGAACACCCCGCCCACGGCATGGTAGCCGTCGGCGATGAATTTCTGTGCGTGCATGACGAAGTTTTGATCGAGGACACTGTCAGCATCCATGACCATGACCTGGTCGTTCGGAGCGAGGGACGAGAGGTTCTCGTCCAGCCACTGGTTTAGTCCGCCGGCTTTTTTGAACCGGTTGTCGATGGTCGTGAAGACCTCGACACCCTGTCCAAGGGCGATGCCGGCCGTGTCGTCGGTGCAGTTGTCTGCGATAACGACGATTCGGTCGACTTGTACGGACTGAGATCGAAGACTGTTCAGAGTCTCGAGTAGTGGGGGGTCGATGGTCACGACTTGTTCAACGATGGCTTTTTCGTAAAAGCCATCGATCAGAACACGGTCTCTGACTTTGATGGTTTTCTGCTTGGTACCCTCATTGTGCGCAGGCACAAGGACGGTCAGCATATATGCCTCCGGTTTTCAGTTTAGTATAGAGAATGAGTTTGTTACGTTAAGCTACGCCATGCATACAAAAAGCGGTGAAAACCGCTTTGCTGCACAGACTTTGCATATAATAACACACATTATTAACAATTGCAAGTATCTAGTATAAAAAAGTAATCCCCCTACTGGATACGTGTTTATGTATCGTTCGGGGGTTTTACTCATCGTACGCTGGCCAACTGCGCTACAGCAACAAAGTTGTGTCGAGAGGGTGTACCATCTCCATTCTGAAGGCAGGTGATCAAGAGAAGCCGATTGGCGGTCTCGGCACGCGTTGTGCCCCAAGCCTCCTTGAGTCCTGGAAGATCTGTCTTGAGCGGGGTGTACGTAGTTTTCACTTTGTACACAAGCCAATGACTTTTAGACGCTTTTGTCTTTAGCCATATCTCCTTTCCGACCAGTTCCGTTCCCTGGCGATACAAAGGGTTGAAAGCAGTAGCCTGGTGCTCAGACGAATGTCCTGCGAGCAGTGTAAGGCTAGGCGCGTTCGTGCCCGGCTCTTCTACTTCAGGACAAGCGAACACCTCGTCTACGTAGGGTCCTGTGAGCGGTGGGTTGATGCCTTCGCTGCACTTTTCCAACATGTGGACGGGGCTACTGACGACCAGTTTGTCATTCTGGTTTGGGATATAGACCTGGAGCACGGGTGACTGGGTAATCTTGGGCAGGGCAGGGTATTTCTTTGTCGGTTCGGACTTGGGTTGGGGCGTCAAGGAAACGCCGGTGGTCGGGGTAGAAGTCCCTAGATAAGGGACAGTAGGTTTGGCTGGTTTTTCACGAAAAACCAGTACGCCTACTGTGGCGACGGCTAAACAAACTATAGCTACCACCAGTTTCAGAGGCCATAACCGAGACCTATATCCTTTTGACAACAAGATGCCTCTCAGCGATATGATGAGTGAAAATGAAACGGAGGACCGCTTCACGTTATCCAGGATACAGCTTCTGCGTCCATAGATAATATTGCTATAATACAATAATATATTATATTTGTCTATATCTCCGTAACGGTGCAAGGGTATTGAACCATTACGAACTATTGACTTTTTAAACCTTTTATGCTTAAATGAACATACAAATTAATTAAAACAAAAAAACTATATGTCATTCTTACACCACATCTCATTACCACAACCAGATCCGTTAGGCGGGGGACTTCGCGAAGAAATCGCCGAGGAGCAGCAAGAACCAGAAGCGGAAGGCTTTATTAGTGATATTGACGGTGACAATCTAGCTGAGAGCTGGGGAAGCATCGTAAACGATCTTCACGGAGATCCCGATTGGTTTGATTCTAACAAAGATGAATAATACTATACAAAGTATAGTATACTAATATTATGATGACACTTTCTGACGAAGAATTTGACCGCCTGATTAGTCAGGCTATGGATGAACTGCCTCAAAAATATATTCAGGGGTTAGACAACGTAGCGATCGTGCAGGCTGACGAGCCTACAGAGGAACAGACAATCAAGATGAAGCTTGATAACCAACACCTATTACTTGGTTTATATGAAGGTATTCCGCTGACGCAGCGTGGCAATGGATATTCTTTTGTATTGCCGGACAAAATTACGCTTTTTAAACATGCAATTCAAGCTGTTTCGTATGACGAAGCAAGCCTATTCGAGCAAATCAAACGAACGCTTTGGCACGAGATTGCTCACTACTATGGCCTCGGTCATGGACGTATTGATGAGCTTCAAAATCGCGCCCGAACGTAGTCCTCGTTTTTATGCTGTGTTATAATTAGATCAAACTTAGATCCACATGTGAGGTGTGGAGAAGAGGAGCGGATGGGTTTATACATAGACAGTAAACGGGTGACGAGAGCTAAAGCTATATTCGTTTTAGTTGCCGTTTTTGCACTTGTAGCCATTCCAACTTTTATGGGAATACGCGCGCTTAATGCGAAAGCCGCCTCAACTCCTCCTCAATTCCTGAGCAGCCCTCATTATGTTCATGCGAGCACAACTGATAATAACGACACTGCGGCAGAAATCGCATTTTACCCGGGTACGACACGGCTTGAAATTATCGTTGATGACGGGCAGGTGCAGACGTATAGTGACAGTCCGGATGCGCAATCGACAGCTTTGCCTGCGGGCGCGAATAAAATTGATCTACGTTTGCAGCTTGCTCCTGGAAGGCATACTATTTCAGGCGTTGCGGTCGTTGACGGAGATCGGATGCCTATCAAGGGAAGTAATGGTGAAGAATCTGGCGAAGCCGTTGTTTATGCACTCAATGCTCCAGCAGTAAGTTATATCACGCCAACCACTGACAAACGGGCTTTTAATTCTAGCATTAGCCCAGTACGCGTTAAAGTTGATGACGAGTTTAATCAGTTTAAAGATCTGACGTTCAGTTTATTTACCGGTAAACCAGGCGATGTTGATAGCCATTGGATGAGGGATCTGACTTTGACGCGGGCGCAGTGTAGTCTGGAGTTGAAAGATTTTGCCATCTGCGACATCACGGGCGCTTCAAACTGGGAAAATCTCGCTGAGGGAACGTATTTCGTAAAGCTTGAAACGTCAACCAAAGCCGAAGATAAAGCAGGGGATACACAGCACCCAGACGGCATTAGCAGCGAGGATTCAAATTATTGGTCGTTACCCTTCACGATAGACAACACGGCTCCCACGGCAACAATTAACGGTCCACTGAGCATGGTAGGCGGTGAAACGATCACCGTAAAAGGGACGATTGACCCGACGGCATTAGGGGCGACTTTGTATATGGATGACAATGCAGAGGGTTCTGTGGTGATAACCAACGGAACATGGTCGTATGACTTAACGACTGATAAGGTCGGTGATCACAAACTGACAGTTGTCGCAAAGGATGCAGCTGAAAACCCAAGTGACGCAAAGGCGGCAGACGCCATTACGACGCTAACTGTTAATCCGTTTGTTCCGTCTCCTGCCATTGTCCAGCAAGTTAATGATGCGGCTAGCGGGCTTTCAGCCCCATTCGCTGTTCCGCCGGCACTTACTCAGGTAGAAGTTCCTCCTGCTATAGGCGCTAATACGAATGCTGACACGGCAGTACTTGGCGCAAAGACGGCCGAAGATCCGAAGGTGGACCAGAATGTGATTGCCGCGGTGGCACCAAGCAGCGAAGGCTGGAAATTATTTGGCATCGCATGGTTCTGGTGGATTATTATCGGGGCATTAATGGCGGGAATAACTTCGTGGACACTCGCTAATCGCCGCCAATATGCCGTTGAAACCATCTAAGCTATAAACATTAGCTTTTTGCAAGATAATTTCATATACTGAAAATACAGTGAAATCGACACAAAAAAACAGTTCCGTTCGCCAACCTAAGGGGTCGCTCCATCATTTTCTGCAGCAGGCCTTTATTCCCTGCAGGACAAACCAGTATCGTCCTCATCTCATACGTCGTTACGGCATACTTGGGATATTGGTTTTTGTCATCGCCGTCCAAGCATTGAATTTTTCAACGGTGAACGCGACAGCGTCTACATCATCAACAACGGATGACGTTTTACTCACTGTGACAAATAACGAACGCGAAAAACGCCAGCTCGAACCTTTGGTAATGAGCGATAAACTATCTCGGGCCGCGGCTTTCAAGGCTCGGGATATGTTAACCCATCAATATTGGGCGCATATCGCACCTGACGGATCGACGCCGTGGAAATGGTTTAACCAGGTTGGGTATAGTTACAGCTACGCGGGTGAAAATCTTGCAAAGAATTTTCGCACGCCAGAAGCGATAATGGCGGCGTGGATGGCATCGCCCGAACATCAAGCGAATATCCTTGACGCGCATTATTCCGAGGCTGGATTCGCAACGGTTAACGGAACGCTCGGCGGTAAGCAAGTTAGATTGACTGTTGCGTTGTATGGCACTCCGTCTCTGGCGGGCATACCGGGCACGGCCTCTACGGTAGGGACGAGTACTCCTGTTGGTCAACAAATGAGCATGATGGAGCGTCTGAACCTAGCGGCCCAAGCGCTGAGCCTCACATCACTACTGTCGATTCTACTACTGTTAATCGGTGCGATAGTAGCGTTAATTGCCCATATGTACCGAAAAAAACTCCCCAAAAAACTTCGCGCGTCGTCGTACAGGCATCATGGATTATTAAAAGCGGGCGGTATGTTGTCGCTGTGCTTTATTATTGTATTTTTATACACTGGTGGCCAAATCTAGGGCGAAAGTGAAGTTAGGGCCAAGTTCTGGTACACTAGGGGCTATGAGTATTACAAAAGCAATTATTCCAGTGGCTGGTTGGGGATCGCGAATGCTTCCAATCACCAAAGCAATCGAAAAATGTATGTTACCTGTCGGCACCCGTCCAGTGATCGATTATATCGTGCAAGACGTGCTGGCGGCCGGCATCAAAGACATTTATTTTGTGGTTGGCGAGCAGAGCGCGCAAATTCAAAGTTACTACCGGACGAATATTCCACTTGACGACTATCTCAAGCGTCAAGGTAAACAAGACAAACTGTCCCTTACTGGGCCTCTGATGGGCGTGAATACCCATTTTATTACCCAGCCGAGTACTGGCGGATATGGGACGAGCGTACCGGTTGGGGTTGCGAGCGAGTTTATCGGTAAAGACGAGTCAGCCCTAGTAGTCATGGGCGACCAGTTTTTCCACCGTACTGACGGAGGCTCGAATGCTGCCGACCTTATTCGTTTAGTCGAAAAAAACGGCGTGACGGCGGGTCTCATCGGAAATCCCGTACCAGAAGAAGCCATTCCGAAATTTGGAATAATCGAAAAAGACAGCCACGATAATTTTGTACGTATCGTTGAAAAGCCTTCCCTTGAAGAAGCGCCAAGTAATCTCAACAACTCGAGTTTTTATATATTTGATAAAGAGATTTTTGAACTGGCTAAAATACTTCCTGCCAATCCTCAACGGAATGAGTTTGAAATTACCGATGCTATTAACGCATACGTAGCTAGTGGTAAACGAATCATCGTCGGCACGGCTGAGGGCGAATATTTAGACTGTGGCAGTCCTGACGGATGGCTACACGCGAACAGAGTTATCCTAAACGACATCTAGCGCCTTTACACAGAGGCTCGTATCTGTTACAATGGGCAAGATTGATAAATAATAAAGGAATCATATGACAAAAGCAGTCGTTAAGATCGGTGGCAAACAATTTGTTGTTGCCGAAAAAGAGACCCTTCTGGTGGACCTCCTCCAAGAAGGCACTAAAGAGCTCACGCTTGATGCACTGTTGGTTATTGATGGTGATAAAACCACTGTCGGCACACCAACGGTAAAAGGTGTGGTCGTAAAAGCCAAAGTTGTCGACGACAAAGTCGCTGGCGAAAAAATACGGATTATTCGCTACAAATCTAAAAAGCGCGTACACAAAGAGAGCGGACACCGCCAAAAGTACAGCAAAGTCGAAATTACTTCGATCAAATAAACCCCTAAGACCTCGTAGAAATACGAGGTTTTTTGATGGCGCTCGTGCTACAATAGGGTAAAGAAGAAGAGGGAAAATAGACACGTGGCGACAGTCATTTCAGTAACCAATCAGAAGGGTGGTGTAGGCAAAACGACGACTGCCGTTAATATTGCCTATTATCTTGCAAAAAAAGGCCACCGTACGCTTTTAGTCGATTTTGATCCCCAGGGAAATGCAACAAGCGGCCTGGGCATTGATAAGCAGTCACTTGATGCGACAATGACTGAGGTAATCCTTGAAACGAAAACCATGGCTGAGATCATTATCGAGACTGATCACAAAAACCTGTTCTTAGCTCCCGCGACATCCCATCTGGCCAATACCGAGGTAGAACTTGCCCAAGCTGGCCGTCGTTTTACCAGGTTACGGAATGCGATTGAAAACGCGCCAAAATTTGATTTTGTGATTATTGATAGCCCGCCAAGCCTTAGTTTGCTAACGGTGAATGGACTAATTGCCGCAAGGTACGTGCTTTTACCGGTACAGGCGGAATTTTACGCGCTTGAGGGACTTGGCCAGCTACTCGAAACAATGAAATTAGTACGAAAAAATATGAATCCAACACTCGATCTTTTAGGAGTGCTTCCCACGATGGTGGATGGCCGAACGACGCTTAGCGGTCAGGTTCACGAAGAAATTAAAAAACATTTCCCTGGCAAAGTATTCAAAAATACGATTCCGCGAAATATCCGACTGGCCGAAGCGCCGAGCCATGGACTGCCGGTTGGCGCATACGACAAATTTTCTAAAGGCGCGCGGGCATACAAGGCCGTCACGAAAGAGGTGCTAGAGCGTGTCGGTGAATAATAACGGAGGAGCAAGATGAGCGTTAAAAAAGGTTTGGGCCGTAGTTTTGATTCGTTAATTCCAACGGAACTTTTGGACGAGTCATTTGACCCAACATCAACGCAGGACGATCAGGTAAGTGATCTGCGCCACATTAAATTAACCGAGATTACGGCTGATGCTGACCAGCCGCGCCGGCATTTTGACGAAACGGCGCTAGACGAGCTGGCCGCGTCTATTAAAGAGCACGGAATCGTGCAGCCTATTGTCGTGACACCACAAGGTGGCGGGTATCAAATTGTTGCTGGCGAACGCCGTTTTAGGGCTGCTAAAAAGGCGGGACTTGATAAAATCCCGGCGCTCGTGCGAACACTGACAAATCAGCACAAATTAGAGTTGTCGTTGATTGAAAACTTGCAGCGCCGTGATTTGAACGTACTTGAAACAGCGACAGCATACTTAAAACTTCGCGACCAGTTCAACTTAACGCTTGATCAAATTGGCGCGCGTGTCGGTGGTAAATCAGTCAGCACTATTAGTAATACGCTGCGTCTGTTGCGTTTGCCTGAGTCGGTCAAACAGGCACTTGCTGATGGGAGACTCCGCGAAGGTCAGGCGAGGCCGCTTGTTAATATTGATCCTGAAATTATCGAGGGTATTCTTCCTCAAATCCTCAAAGAAGAATGGAGTGCAAGGAAGATCGAGCAGTATATCGTTCAATTGAAAAAGCACAACCAAAACCCGATTGAGTCGAAGCCAAAGGTAACGCACGTACCTTACGAAGATGACACTAACCGGCTGACGAAGCGTCTAAGGACTGATGTCAGCGTCAAGACGAATGCCAAAGGTGCCGGCCAAATCATTATCCGATTTAAGAGCGATAGCGAATTTCAACGCCTCCAAAAGCTACTTGATAAATAATACCTAGAACGTTCGAATTTTGTTGAACGGGTAGATACGTATGCCGACAGGCCCAATAATGTCGTAGTAAGGAATAAGTCCTAGCCCACTACGCGAGTCGAATGAATAGTCACCTTGACGGTGGTCACCTGATACGAACAACGCGCCGGCAGTTACTGTCGTATCAACGTCGCCGCTAGTGGGCGAGCCAGGTTCGCCGTGATTAGCGTCATCTGGGTGGAATCCATTAGGAAATTCTTTATTATATACGGTAAGGATGCCGTTTTTGACGGTGACGCGCTCGCCAGGAAAGGCAATCACGCGTTTTACGATATACTCGTCTTCTGACCCAGGACTATAGTGAGGGTTTTTGAATACGATAACTTGTCCCCGACCAGGGATATATTCCTTATTTTGAAGTTGTGACCACGTAACAGGCAGGCGATTGATGATTAAACGGTCGCCTGTATAGAGTGTTTTTTCCATGCTCGGACCAAGCACGTTAAAACTTCGAAAAATAAACGTATTGATGAGCAGCGTTCCTACAAGAACACAGATGATGAATACGACAATTCCGATAATATCTTTGAGGTGAGGATGTCGTTGTAAGAAAGTTGCTTCCATGACTTCTTACTATACAGTGTTTTTTATTTTGGTGAAAGCAAACTAGTTACGTTTTTTCACTTAAAAAAAACGCGCTTATCGTTTATAGTAGAGTGAGTATTTATGACAAATAGAAGACCATCCATGGACGGATTTATTCCGCGACGATCAGGAAGCCAGCTGGGAGACCAGCATTCTAATAAAAATAGGCCAGAAACGCCACCTACTGGTCTTCGGCCCGTAGATGCGACTCCCAGGGAAGTGCCGACTGTTATTCAGCGCAGCCAGCTTGGTATCGCCAAATCTGATATTGACGAATCTCTTCGTGGAATCGATGAACCTACCGAGACAAGACGCGGCAAAAAACGCCGCGTCAAAGGAGCGACGAGTAAAAAACGCCGTATTATCAAGTGGATTATTATTTTGATCGTCGTTGCGATAGCCGGTGTTGGTGGCTGGCTGGCATATAAAACGCTTACTGCCGGAGGAAACGTATTCAAGGGGAGTCTGCTGGGGCTTGTTCAAAACCAGCCTCTTAAACAAGACGCTAACGGGCGAAGCAATATCTTGGTCTTAGGAACATCCGAGGATGATCCTGGCCATCAAGGCGCCAACCTAACGGATTCGATCATGATCGTCAGCATTGATCAAAAGAACAAAAACGCCTACATGATCAGCGTTCCACGTGACCTCGAAGTACAATACGGCGAGATGTGCGTGCCTGGTTCCAGGGGTAAAATAAACGTTTACTTTAGTTGTGTCGGCGGTGGAACGGATGATATCGAAGCAACGAGAACCGCTTTAACGAAAACCGCAGGATTTGTCGGGGATATATTTGGTCTGGACATTCAGTACGGCGTAAACGTGAACTATACGGTGATGCGCGAACTCGTGTCCGCGCTGGGTGGAATTACCGTTACGATTGAAAGCCGTGACCCACGAGGACAGATGGATGCTAACTTTGACTGGAAGTGTGGAGTAGGTGACTGGAAAGTAAGTCGTGCTGAACAATTACGACGCTGTCCTCCTGCTGGCCACTTCATCGATTATCCTAATGGACCAGTTAATCTTGATGCCGAGCATGCGCTCTACCTTGCGCAGGCTCGCGGGGACGCACTTAATTATGGGTTTGAGCAGTCAAACTTTGACCGTGAGAAAAACCAGCAAAAAATCGTGAAAGCGATTCGTGAAAAGGCCATGAGTGCCGGCGTTCTTACGAACCTTAGCAAAGTATCAGGTATCATTGACGCGCTTGGCAATAACCTACGGACAACTTTTGAAGCGAGTGAAGTTCAGACACTCGTGTCGCTTGCAAAAGATATCAAAGACCAAGATATCAAATCAATTAGCTTGATCGATGAGGATGGTGATAACCCTCCTGTCATGAATGGAAATGCGCAGCCGGCTCTCGGTATGTACCAGTACGACGATATTCGCGCGCTTATTAAAAAGAAATTAAGCTCTGATCCAATCACTCAGGAAGAAGCCAACGTTGTTGTGCTTAATGGTTCTGGCGTTGCGGGCGTAGCCGCTACCGAATCCGAAAAACTTACTAGCCAAGGATTTATCGTAAGCGGAATGGATAATGCGCCGGAAGGTACGTACGCTGATGTTGAGGTGTATCAAATTGGTACGGGCAAAACCGCAACGAAAGCCAAGCTAGCATCTGTCTTTGGCGTGAAGGTCAAGACGACCGCTCCGCCGGTGGCCGTGGCCGAAGGCACGAATTTCGTGGTTATATTCGGCAAAGCTCGCGCCGCAAATTAATACAAGTTAGTGGTATAATTAAAAACAGATTATGGAGTTTTTAAAGTCATCAAAGCGGCGTTCGCTGTTTAGCGAGCTGATATATATTGTCTTAAATGTCGCCTTAGCCGTTGGCGTGTTGGCGTTAGTAGTCGCGATTGAATCACCGATTCCAGCTTTTGCGCTCATCCTCTTGAGTAAATGGCGCGTTTTTGCCGTCCGGCCTAGATATTGGCTCGCTCATGCCCAGGCAAATCTAGTCGATATTATCGTGAGTGTGAGCATGATCGTTTTGCTATACGCGGCAAGCGGCGCGCTATACGCGCAGATTGCCCTAGCAGCATTGTATCTTGTGTGGCTTTTATTCATCAAGCCTCGGTCCAAACGCATTTTTATCGCCGTTCAAGCCGGAGCTGCAACCTTCCTAGGCGTTACGGCGATCATGGCCGTTTCATATGATTGGATTGCATCGGTTGTCGTTGTGCTGATGTGGGTGCTCGGATATGCTTCGGCGCGTCACGTACTTAGCAGTCACGAAGAAGTGCATGGGTCTTTTTATAGCTTGGTTTGGGGACTGGTTGTTGCTGAAATCGGATGGCTGACGTATCACTGGACGTTCGCGTACACTATTCCTGGATTCGGTGACCTGAAATTATCACAGGCAGCATTGATTACCCTGGCAATCAGCTTTCTGGCTGAAAGAGCCTATAGCAGCTTTGCAAAAAATGGCGTTATTCGTTCTGGCGACATTATCCTACCAGCATTGCTATCCGGTAGCGTCATCTTAATTCTTATTGTTTTCTTTAATACGTTAGGTATCGGATCACTTTAAGCTGGGCCTAAGCCCAAGGAGATAATCTAAGACAAGCTTATGGATACAAACGACAACACACCAGAGAACGAAGTTACAGAAAAAACCGTTACTGCTACGTCAGTGAAATCTCGGCGCACACGAATTATTACCGCTGCAATTTTTGCGGTTATTATCGTTATCGTCATAGTAATCGCGATCTTTTTTAATCAGATAGAGCAGACCCTAAAGAATAACAACGCTATTACTAACCGCGAAACGACTCAGAACGACGGCAACAAGACGGTTACCCAGGAAGAAGAAGACATTGCGAGTGTCGTATCAAAGGTATCGCCAAGCGTTGTATCCGTTTTGACAAAATCACAAGGAGCTTCAACGTTCGGGACGACCGAGCAAGAGGGCGCGGGTACGGGTATCATTGTTGGTAAAGACGGCTATATTTTGACGAATAAGCACGTTGTCGACGGGGCAAATACGGTAAGCGTTGTCCTTTCGGACGGGACAAGCTACGATAACGTTAAAGTACTCGGTACTGACCCTTTGAATGACGTCGCTTTTCTAAAAGTTCCGGACGTGAAGGATCTGCCGGTTGCTGAACTCGGCGACTCGACCTCAATTCGGGTCGGTCAAAAAGTAATTGCCATCGGTAACTCGCTTGGCCAATATCAAAATACTGTCACAAGTGGAATTATTTCCGGTACGGGAAGGCCAATTTCGGCGCAATCCGGACAAACAGTCGAAAGCCTCACCGACCTTATTCAAACTGACGCGGCAATCAACCCAGGTAACTCGGGAGGCCCGCTCCTTAATCTCCAGGGCCAGGTGATTGGGATAAATACCGCAATTATCGAGGACGCGCAGGGGATTGGTTTTGCGATTCCAATTAGCTCGACAAAAGGCATACTAAAGGGCGTGTTGGCTGGCAAAAGCGTGGAACGTGCCTACCTGGGAGTGAGCTATATTCCTATTACGGCGGACGTTGCCAAGCAGTATAGTCTTTCGGTGAAAAAAGGTGCATACGTTTTCTCGAGTAGTGGTACGACTGCCGTCGTAGCGGGCAGTCCAGCTGAAAAAGCCGGACTTAAGGACAAAGATATTATTACCAAGGTAGGAGACATCGAAGTAGGTGATCGTGGCAGTATATCTACCTTGGTGGCGGAATATGCGCCTGGTGACACTATCCAGCTGACTGTTCTACGTGGCGGCCAAACAATAAACGTCAAAGTCACGCTCGCTGCATACAAAAGCTAAGTTTTCTGCAAGCTAACGATAAATCCTCGGATAACGTTCTTTGAGAAGCCGTACTTTCGGGCGAACGCGATGATTGCTTCATGCTGACGTGGATCGGCCTCAAGCAAAAGGTAGCCGTTTGCCTGTAGTTTATCAGAGGTTTGACCGATAAGCTTTTTAATCAGTTGAAGGCCGTTGTCTTCTGCGAAAAGTGCCTCGGCTGGTTCCTGATTCGTTTCGGGTGAACGTTCCCATGACGGATCAACGTAGGGAAGATTGGCCAAAATGATATCGGCTGACAGGAAATATTTTGATAAAAGATCGCTTTGTACGATGTGCACGTTAGCGTGGAGCAATGTCGCGTTTTGTTTAGCAATGTTCAGGGCATGGCGGCTGACGTCGAGGAGGGTAACGTCAAGTTCAGGGTGCTCAAGTTTGGCGGTGATTCCTAAAATACCACTCCCGGTACCAACGTCAACCAATCGTCTACCGGATTTTGGCAAGAATGCTTGAGTGTTTGGCATAATTTCGTTTAGCAGGGTAATCATATCTTCAGATTCGGGCCGTGGAATAAGCGTGGCAGGAGTCACCTTGAAGGGTCGCCCATAAAATTCTTTGTGACCAATGATATAAGCGATAGGTGTTCTATCAAGCCGCAAATCAAGGCGAGCCTCGGCAATTTCGTACTCGCGGGATGACAGTTGATCCTCGTCGTGTGCATGTAGATGCGTTCGAGGTTTGCGCAGCGTATGCGCCAAAATTATTTCAGCGTCTAATTTAGCAGTTCCGATTCCCACGCCAACTAACCTAATAGTAGCTTGGTCAAGCCACTCTTTAATTAGAGGCGTTTTTGGCTGCGAGTTCACGTTCATACGCCTGTAGATGTTCGATTATATCGTCAATTGCGCCGTTCATAGCCTGAGGAATACCGCTTCGGCTGTAACCGATTCGGTGGTCAGTGATACGGTCCTGGGGGAAGTTGTACGTGCGAATTTTTTCAGAGCGGTCACCCGATCCAATTAAGCTACGGCGTTCGGCGGCGAGTTTAGACTGTTCAGCGTCAATTTTTTGTTGTAGCAAACGGGCGCGAAGCACGCTCATGGCCTTGTCTTTGTTTTTAATTTGGGATTTTTCATCCTGGTTAGTCACGACAAGGCCAGTCGGAAGGTGAGTAATACGAACCGCACTGTCGGTTGTGTTAACGGATTGTCCTCCGTGGCCGCCGGCGCGGTAGACATCGATTTTTAAGTCACCCGCGTTAATTTCAATATCCGTTTCTTCGGCTTCGGGCAGGACGGCAACAGTAACGGTGCTGGTGTGAATACGGCCCTGTGATTCGGTTGCGGGAACACGCTGTACGCGGTGGACACCGGATTCAAATTTTAACTGCGCGTAGGGCGCATCACCCTTAACGGAGAAAACAACTTCTTTGTAGCCGCCAGTATCGTTGGCGCTTTCTGATAGCAGTTCGGTTTTTAAACTATGCGCTTCACAGTAGCGAAGGTACATGCGGTAAAGTTCAGCGGCAAAAAGGCTTGCTTCGTCGCCACCAGCACCAGCACGAATTTCGATAATAACGTTCTTGTCGTCATTCGGGTCTTTTGGCGCAAGCATGACAAATAGGTCATCCTCTAACTGGGTGAGTCTTTCTTCGGTTTCGGACACTTCCATTTTGGCAAGCTCTGCCAGCTCGTCACCACCATTCATAAGTTCTTTAGCCTCGGCTAATTGGCTTTCGAGAGTTTGACGAAGGTTTGCCTGTTCTAGGATTGCTTCAAGTTCGGTGAAGCGTTTATTCTTTTTGCTATAGTCCGGGTCGCTATATGCCGAAGGGGATGCCAAAAAATCAGCTAGACTAGCTTTTTCTGCGGTGAGGTCGCTGATGTTGAGGCTTATTTTCGGCATATTATTTAGATTGCTTTGCTAGAAGAACGATTCCAATGATTAATCCGGGCAGCCAAGTAAGTATGGCAACCGCACCAAAAAGGAACGTAATGATGTTCAGGATTGTTTTACCAACGGGCACCTGTTCGAATAATTCTCCTTCGTTGATCTGTGCGCTAAAGAACAGATTCGAGAGGGCACTAATGACAATAGCCGCAATAAATAGCGCAGTCGGACCAATAATCAGGGCGAGTGCCAATTTTTTATGGTTTTTCTTCAGTGGTTCGGCAACAACGGTCTTCGCGTATTGCGGTTCGTTTGGTGGCTGAGTGCTTTGTTGTTGCGGTTCTTGAGGATTCATGACGATATCTCCACTAAGTTATTACTTTTATTGTAACAAAAAGAGGTCGCAACCGTGCGACCTCTTTTATCATACTGCGTTATTTTTCAGTATTAGTCTTTTTAGCTTTTTGGGCGCTAGCCTTTTTAGCTTTCGATGCAAGCTGTTCTTTGCGTGCTTCTGCAGCGGCAAATTTAGCCTTGAATCGGTCAACACGGCCTTCGGTGTCGATAATTTTCTCTTCACCTGTAAAGTACGGGTGAGAAGCTGATGAGATGTGGACTTTAACGAGTGGGTATTCGTTGCCATCTTCCCATTTAATAGTGTCAGTTGTTTGCGCGGTTGACTGTGTCAAAAAGGCAAACCCGGCCACATCGTCGCTAAATACGACAGGGCGGTAAGTTGTTGGGTGTATACTGCTTTTCATATCTGAACCATTGTAACCGTTTTTAGGTGAAAAGTCAAAGACGCTGTATCTGTAAAAGATTATTTGTCGTTTGGGCTATCACGGACGGGAACGGGTTCAGGTTCGGTGTGGTGAAGCAGGTGCATGACGGCAGCGCCTGCGTCGGCTATAGAGTGGTGTCTTGCGTGCTGTTCGGCCTCGATCTTTTCGTGAAGCCGTTTCATGGCGTGAACGGTACTGGGATTTTGCGATAAAAGCTTGAATTCCTTGTCGAGTTCGGCAAGGTCGACATCACTTAGGTCTTCTAGCCCCACGTAACTGTTGCGAGCACCTTTGGTCGCTCGGATAAGCTCATCCAACTTAATCTGTACGGCTTTACCGTCCCGGTTCTGGGTGTTTTGGATCAGGAATACCATCAGGAAGGTAATAACCGTCGTACCAGTGTTAATAACCAGCTGCCATGTGTCAGAGAAATCGAAAAGAGGTCCCGTGGATGCCCATACGGCAACGATTAAAATCGCGCCTAAAAATACTGTTGCGGTACCTGTCCAAATTGAGATACGACTTGCGATTGAGCGGAAAAGATCTTTCATAATGTTTTTTAGTATACGCTTACGGTTGCAAGTACGCCAGAGGGTTATTGACCTGCTAAAGGGTTTAAAGTATAATAACTAGGTAATAAATTTTAATGACACAACCCGCGTCGTTATCCTGAACCTTCAGGGACGCAGGTGAGGAACAAGGAGTTCAAAACATTATGGCAGTAACTGTCGATATTAAAGCTTTGCTCGAAGCTGGCGTCCACTTCGGACACAAAACGAGCCGTTGGCATCCAAAAATGGCCAAATACATTCACAGCAAACGTCAGGACAGTCACATTATTGACCTGACAAAAACTGTCGAAGGTCTAGACGTGGCTTTGCCATTTCTTACCAAAGTAGCCGCATCTGGCAAACAGGTTTTGTTTGTTGGTACTAAAAAGCAAGCCAAAGACCTCGTAAAAGCAGCCGCTGAAAACGTTAACCAGCCATACGTTACTGAACGCTGGATCGGTGGAATGCTTACAAACGTCGCAACTACTACCCAGCAAATCAAGAAACTAAAAGATCTTGAAAAGCGAATGGCTAGCGGTGACCTGGAAAAGCGCTACAACAAGCTTGAAGTACAGCGTTTCCAAGAGGAAATCGATGAACTTAACGAAAAATACAGCGGTATCAAGGATCTAAACGGCAAACCTGGCGCAGTTGTCGTCCTGGACGTTATTACCGACGCAAACGCTGTTAAAGAAGCAAAAACACTTGGCGTGCCAGTTGTTGGTGTTGTTGACACGAACGCTGACCCAAGCCTAATCGACTATGTCGTACCTGGTAACGACGACGCAATCAAGAGCTTGGAAATTCTTCTAAACTACTTTGTCGAAGCGACCGTCGAAGGTGCTGGAACTGTTAAACAAGAGGAGAAATAAAAATGGCTATTTCGATTGAAGACATTAAAAAGCTAAAAGAGCTAACTGGTGTTGGTCTAACCGACGCAAAAGGTGCTCTTGTAGAAGCTGACGGTGATTTTGACAAAGCACTCGAAGCTATGCGCAAAAAAGGCCTGACAAAGGCCGAGAAAAAAGGCGACCGTGAAGCTCGCGAAGGTATCATCGACAGCTACGTTCACAGCGGCCGTATTGGTGTTATCGTGGAAGTAAACTGCGAAACCGATTTCGTTGCCCGTCTTGACGCTTTCAAGGCTATGGCTCACGAAATTGCGCTTCAAATTGCCGCAATGAACCCTGAATACGTCTCGGAAGCTGACATTCCAGCCGAAGAAATCGAACGTGTTCGTAACGAAGCCAAAGAGCGTGTTATCGCCGAAGGCAAGCCTGCAGAACTAGCCGACAAAATCGTTGAAGGCCAAGTTAAAAAGCATTTTGCCGAAAAGACATTGATGTCACAAACGTACATCATGAACGAAAAGCAGACTGTTTCTGACTTTGTTAAAGAAAACATTGCAAAACTAGGCGAAAACATCGTTGTCCGTCAGTTCAAGCGTATTGAACTTGGCGTGAACGAGTAGAGTTTACGGAGATTCATTAAACTACCCGGTTTTATACTGGGTAGTTTTAATGTTACTTGGGGTGTGCCTATTAGCTTAAGCGTTTTGCTATACTGAAAACATGTCAAAAAGCCCGCAACATAAAATATTGCTCATGGTTGGAGTTATGCTATTCGTACTCGGTCCTTTTTTGGCATATTTTAGCCCTCGTTTCTTATCTTCCTGGACATGTTCTTTATTTGTCGGGCCTGAGCCTGTCTATAAGCCTTTCTTGTTCGATGCCTTTCGTTGTGTCACTTCAGACTTTTGGACTGCCATGGTGATATTGGCGGCGGCTACTATTACGGGCGCAGCTCTCATTCTTATTAGCCTAAACGTTCACGAGGGTAGCTTTAAAACTAGGTGAAAACATCGTTGTCGCCAGCCGAGTGTATTGAACTTAACATGAACGAATAGATCGCTAGGAAATTTGTAAAAAGAAGATAGCCTTTTTACCAGGAATTTTAGTGTGCCACTTGAAAAAATACATAAAATATGATATTATATAGTTAATCTTCGGATAGAGCACTATTGGAGACGTTCCCGACTAAGAGATGAGGTTTGCCGTCATGGCAAAACGCACGCCTGCCATTATCGGTGCCAGCATTGCTGTCGTAGTAGTTATTGGCGGAGGTGTTCTTCTGTCGAACCGCGACAACGCGCCGACACAGAATGCTGCCCCAGTGGCTACCGCTCCGGCAATCACGCCAACTGTCAACACCACCCCGGAAGTTCCGGGAGTAGAGAGGAAAAAGTCGAAGTTGGTGGCCCCAATACCATCCTTCGACTCGCTCAGTGACCAGCCGGTCGAGATGTTCGGCAGGTTCACGATTCCTCGCCCGCAGATGTGGGATGAAAACATGGGTGGCTCAGAGGGGGTAAAGAAGTACGCTGACATGTCTTCCTGCACGGCAGCCACGTCTAAGTGCCCGCACGTCATCCTCTACGACCTGTCCTCGTCCGAAGGCAAGCAGCTGGGCAAGGATCCGGTGAAGTGGTGGAAGGCTCAGCCCTGCATCGCGGGCACAAGCGAGAAGACCGAAGGGCCCGTGAGCATGAAGCTCGGTGGTCAATCGGCCAAGCTGTACCGGATCCGGTGCGGTGATGACGACGATGCAAACTACGCTTGGATCGTCCCCGGCAAGAAACTTTTCGTCACGGGAATGATCGGGACGGAGGGCGCTCTGGTCGTCGAAACGGTTCAAGCGGCCCTCATGAAGATGTCGTAGACATCGTAGTCTGCACCTCCAGTGCTCACGAAGAGACCCCGTCGCAGCCAGATTCGTTCTGGAAGCGGCGGGGTCGATTCATTTTTATGCCTCAAGTAAATACGTCATCTCGGGCGCAAAAACATGCTAAAATTAGGGTATATGTTTAATACAGACGCTTATGAAGAAAAAATGATGTTGGCGTTTAGCCATTTTGAAGATGAACTTAAAAAAGTCCGGACCGGCCGTGCGCACCCTGGAATGTTAGATGGCATTAAAGTGGAGGTTTACGATACGCAGATGCCGCTTAACCAGGCAGCAAATATTACCGCGCCTGAACCCCAGTTACTACAAATCACTCCATTTGATCCAGGTAACATTCAGGCGATTGCAGCTAGCATTCGAGCTGACCAGTCACTTGGGTTTAATCCTAGCGATGATGGACGAATTATCCGTGTGCCTGTGCCGCCGCTTACTGAAGAGCGCCGTAAGCTTTTGGTCAGACAAACTGGTGAAAAGGTAGAAGAAACACGTATTGCGCTTCGTAATATCCGCCAAGACGGACTAAAAGACGCCAAGCGTAAAAAAGATGCCAAGGAACTTAGCGAAGATGACGTTAAAAGTGTTGAAAAGGAATTCGACAAATTAATGGCAGAGTACCAGGAAAAGATCGACGCAGCGTTTAAGGCAAAAGAGAAGGATATCCTAACGATCTAATGGCCGACGCGTTCCCTAAGCATGTGGGTTATATCGTCGACGGTAACCGGCGATGGGCCAAAACGCATGGTATCCCTACCTACGAAGGTCATTTAGCAGGCTATAACGCCATCCAGGAAGTTGCTAAGGCTTCGTTTGATGCCGGCATTGAATACGTGTCTGCCTATATTTTTAGTACCGAAAACTGGAAGCGCAGCCAGGACGAAGTCAGTAAGCTGATGGGACTGGTGTTGAAGCTTTTGACGTCGGACTTGCATATTTTTGAAGAGAATAACATCAAATTGAAAATCATGGGGTCTCGCGAAAGGGTGAGTGACAAGATATTAAAGGCGATTGATGAAGCCGAAGCCCGAACTGCCAATAATACCAAAGGCACACTCGTTATTTGCTTTAACTATGGCGGCCAACAGGAAATTGCTGACGCGTGCAAAAAAATTGTTCAGTCGGGCGTGGCACTTGACGGAATCACTCCAGAATTGATAAGCGAAAACCTTTATGTTCCCGAAGTTCCGCCCGTAGATATGATCGTACGAACAAGCGGTGAACAGCGGCTATCTAACTTTATGTTGTGGCGCGCGGCGTACAGTGAATTCATGAGCTTGGAAAAGCTTTGGCCAGACATGACAAAAGAAGACGTAACCGCTATACTAAAAGAATACGCACGCCGCGATAGGCGCATTGGAGGATAGATGGAACTTGTTTTTGGAATAATTATCGGACTATTAACGCTGGTTCTTTTAGTGGTGGTGCATGAACTTGGCCATGCTATCGTGGCAAAGCGCAACGGTGTGGTTGTCGAGGAATTCGGCATTGGTTTTCCACCGCGTGCTTGGGCAAAAAAGCTAAAGAACGGTGTCCTTTTTAGTATTAACTGGTTACCGCTTGGCGGGTTTGTTAAATTACAGGGTGAGCATGATTCGGCCGACCAAAAAGGCGATTATGGAGCGGCGAGTTTTTGGGTAAAGACTAAAATTTTATTAGCGGGCGTGTCGATTAACTGGTTAGTCGCAGCCGGACTATTAACGATTTTAGCCTGGACGGGCTTGCCAAAAGTGCTACCAGACCAGTTTAGTATTCCAAGCGATACGACGCTTACCAAGCAGCCCGTTCAAGTGGCGACCGTTACCAAAGATTCTCCTGCGGACAAGGCAGGACTAAAAGTTGGTGACAAGATCGTGCGTTTTGCGGGCGAACCAGTACCAACCCCACAAAGTCTGATCGCACAAACAAAACAGAACAAAGGTAAATCCGTTGAAATTATTTATGCGCGGAACGGAGTGGAGCAGACAACGAGTGCTGCTTTGCGGGCCGATAACGACAAGAACCAAGGCTATCTAGGCGTTGGGCCGGATCAAAAACAAAAAATTCAGGCAAGCTGGTCTGCGCCGATCGTAGGTGTTGTGACCGCTGGCCAATTTACGCTTGTTACGTTACAGGGACTAGGTGATCTGGTGGTTAATCTTGTCAGTGGATTAGTTCTGCAGCTAAGTCCGGACAGCGCCACAAGGGATCATGCTAAAACAAGCCTGGACGCGGCGGGCAACAGTGTCGCTGGTCCGATAGGGATTTTAGGGGTTATTTTCCCTGCGGCAGAACAGGCAGGGCTTAGCCAGCTAATCTTTTTGACGGCACTTATCTCACTTACTTTGGCAGTTATGAACGTCCTTCCAATTCCAGCCCTTGATGGCGGCCGTTGGTTCGTGACAGCGCTCTTTCGCGTGCTTAAAAAGCCGCTTACGAAAGAACGTGAGGAAAGCATCCAGGGAACTGGTTTTATGGTACTAATGCTCCTAGTCGTAGTGGTGACGGTCGCTGATGTTGGCAAACTCTTCAAATAACAAATCCCATCTTCACAACACCGGTATTTTCGTAGGGCTTCTTTTGTGGGTAATAGCCGGATTTATTGTCGCGTATTTACTTCTTGGGGGCGGCCTGTGGGTTCTGGAGACTGCAGGCGTACGTCTGGACTCTATGAATGGTGTCGTTCTTAACACTATTCTTGCAGCGGTCGTGTATGTTCTTAGCCTTGCCATTGTCGTTGGCGTGCCGTGGTTGATAAAAAAACGTGCAACAACCAAAGAAGATGTCGGATTAACGCGTCTTCCTAGCTGGATGGACATTTTGCTGGCACCGGCCGGATTTATCGTGTACTTTATTCTTTCGAGCGTGATCGTCCTGGGAGCAACACGGCTTATCCCAGGGTTTAATACGGACCAGACGCAGACAACGGGGTTTGAAGGGATTAATCAGCAATATGAATATATTCTTGCGTTCGTGACGCTTGTTGTCGTGGCGCCCGTCGCCGAAGAGATTCTTTTCAGGGGCTATTTGTACGGAAAATTAAAAAAGCATGCGCCAGTATGGGTTGCCGCGCTTGGAACGAGCCTGTTATTTGGCGCGATTCACGGTCAGTGGAATGTGGGCGTAGATGTATTCGCACTTAGCTTGGTCCTATGTAGCCTGCGGGAAGTGACAGGCAATATCTGGGCGGGTATGTTGCTTCACATGTTAAAAAATGGCGTCGCCTTTTATTTCCTCTTTGTAAATACGGCGTTATTAGATACAATAATGAAGTAATGAAACAGATCACTCCGTCAGTTTTTTCTCGTATGCCGCTTGGCCGGTAGTATTTTTTTTATTGTTATTTATATCTAAACAGTAATCCTAGGAGCGACATATTATGCGATTATCCCAAAATTTCACCAAAACCAGTAAAACAGCGCCAGCCGACGAGGTGGCGAAAAATGCCCAGCTACTTATCAGGGCGGGCTTTGTCTATAAAGTAATGGCTGGCGTGTATGCCTATACGCCACTTGGTTTACGAGTGCTTGAAAATATTAAACAGATCGTTCGCGAAGAAATGAATTCTGTTGGCGGGCAAGAGCTTATTATGAGCAGCCTGCAAAAGAAAGAAACGTGGGAGGAAACCGGCCGTTGGGATGACGAAGTTGTCGATGTGTGGTTTAAATCAAAGCTAAAAGACGATACCGAAGTTGGCTTTGGCTGGTCACACGAAGAAGCGATTATTGAGATGATGAAGCAATATCTTGAAAGCTACAAGGATCTGCCAATCAATGTGTACCAGTTTCAGACAAAAATGCGTAATGAACTTCGCGCCAAAAGCGGTATTATGCGCGGCCGCGAATTCGTCATGAAAGACATGTATTCATGTAGTATTGACGCTACTCAGCACGATAAATTCTATGCTGACACGATAGACGCGTATAACCGCGTATTTGATCGCCTAGGACTAGGAGATGACACCTATGTCACCTTTGCTAGCGGGGGCGCGTTTACGCAGTTTAGCCACGAATTCCAAACGGTATGTGATGCGGGTGAAGATGTTATTTACATACACCGCGAAAAGAATATTGCGGTGAACGAAGAAGTTTTGAACGAAGAAAGCCTAAAAGAGCTTGGCATCAAACGCGAAGACCTTGAAAAGGTGAAAAGCGCCGAAGTGGGCAACATCTTTAATTTTGGTATTCAAAAGAGTAAAGACACTAACTTTACGTTCACGAATAGCGAAGGCAAGAAGCAATTTGTCTATCTAGGATCGTATGGAATTGGCATTACTCGCCTAATGGGGGTGGTTGTTGAAAAATTTGCCGACGACAAGGGTATTGTCTGGCCAGAGAATATTGCACCTGCCAAAGTATACTTGGTTCGTATCGGCGGAGAAGAGGCCGTAAAGCACGCTAACGAACTTTACGAAGAATTGACCAAAAAGGGTATTGAAGTGATCTACGACGACCGTGACGAGCGTCCAGGCGCTAAATTCGCAGATAGTGAGCTAATGGGCATTCCACACCGCGTAACTGTCAGTGACCGGCTGATAGAATCTAACCAATATGAGTATACCCCTAGAACAACAGGGGTCAGCGCTCTATTGACACGAGAGGAGCTGCTTGCTAAACTGAACTGATTGCAAATCATTGCGAGAAATAGTACACTATATGTAGCGTACGATGTGTCTGTAGAGACACCATTTTTAAGACGTAAGGAACATTATGAAGAAATTATACCAAATTACAGATGAAGGCAAAACCGAACTTGAGGCCGAACTACAAGAGCTTAAAGGCCGTCGTGGTGACATTGCCGACAAAATTGCTGAGGCACGTGATTTTGGCGATCTTTCTGAGAATGCCGAATACGATAGTGCTCGCGAAGAGCAAGGGCTCGTTGAAAGCCGCATTGCCGAAATCGAAGACATCCTGCTTAACGCTGAATTAATTCGCGGCGGCAAGACTTCAAAAGTATCTTTAGGCAACAAAGTTGAACTAAAAACTGGCAAAAAGACGGTCATTTACAGTGTCGTTGGTCCAGTAGAAGCCGACCCGCTTGAGGGCAAAATTAGCAACGAATCTCCAATCGGTGCTGCGCTTATGGGCAAAAAAGTAGGTGATACGGCTACCATCACAACCCCTAAGGGTTCAACTACTTACGAAATCGTTTCAATTAACTAGCTAGTTTTTTGCTTCTCAGCCTGTTTTTTGGCATATCGGGCAAGCGCCCAGTTTTGTATGTATAAGTCCATCTCAGAAGCTTCTAGCTCCATAAGACGGTGATGCTCAACCATAAGAGGATCTCCGGTGATCTCTGACATATCATACGCCATCTTTAAAATATCGCTGAAAAGAGGTGGTTCACATTCGAGAATATAACCAAGCGCATCATGAACTTTTGGATCACCCGTTGTGTCTAATGCGTTGGCGAGTAGATATGTATCATTGAGAGTCGGCGCAACTGGTTCACTTGGACGGGGGTTTTCTAGTGTAAGTACCTCTGCGACTTGAGGAGGCACAATTTGAACCACAAGGTCTTGTGCGTCCTTTGTGATGACAGCCTCGAGTTGTTCTTGTTGAGTGTGCGGAAGACCGGTATGAGCTTTGAACGTATTCAAAGATTCTACGAGATGGTCATGAGCCACAATTACAGAAGGAACGGCTAGAGTGCGTCCCAGTTCTGAGAAATTGTTAGGTTGCCGTGAGGGCCAGAGGGGTGAGAAATCTTTTTTCATAATCTGTCGTTTACTTGAAATGTTGCTTGCATTATACCATAAGTGCTATACAAATACAAGTCTTCAAACAGCAAAGACTTTTTGGCGGGAATACGATATACTGTAACAGATATGGCAACACTCCAAGATTACCGTGATGAGCGGCTACGAAAATTAGATGAGCTTAAAACGCTAGGCATTAATCCGTACCCTAGTGAATCTCATCGTACTCACAATACGACTGATGTTGTATCTGGCTTTGATAAGCTCGAAGGCCAGACCGTCACGGTTGCTGGCCGGATTGTTGGACTGCGTAAGTTCGGCAAACTTGCGTTTATTGTTATTAAGGATTTTACCGGCCAGGTGCAGTTGTTCCTTCGCGACGGTGACGTATCCGAACTTAACGCTGCTGAGGGTATTCTGGGAATTAAAGAATTGCCACTTCTTGATACAGGTGATTTTGTTGAAGCAACCGGTGAAGTGATTAAAACCAAAACAGGCGAAATATCCGTTGCGGTAAAAACGCTTCGTTTGCTTACGAAAAGCCTTCGTCCAATGCCAACCGAACTAACAAACAAAGAGGAGCGCCTCCGCCGCCGTTACGTTGATATGAACGTAAACAGCGATGTACGCGCAAGATTTGTCCGCCGTTCAAAATTTTGGCAAGCAACTAGGGATTATCTAAATGAACAAGGATTCGTCGAAGTTAACGTGCCCGTTTTGGAACACACGACAGGCGGGGCGGATGCTAATCCGTTCGTGACGCACATGGACGCTTTGGACCAGGATTTTTATCTGCGTATTAGCCACGAGCTTCCATTAAAGCGGCTGCTTGGCGCTGGTTTTGAAAAGGTCTACGATATTGGGCCGCGTTTTAGGAATGAAAATTACAGCGACGAACATTTACCAGAACACGTTGCGATGGAATGGTACTGGGCGTATGCCGACTGGGAAGATGGAATGAAACTGACTCAGGATATGGTCAGGGCAATTGCCGATAAAACATGGGGAACACGCCAGTTTACGCTATTAAACGGTATGACCGTTGACCTTGGTAAAGACGGGGAAGATTGGCCGCGTGTTAGCTTTGTCGGTGTCATCAAAGAACGTTTTGGCATCGACGTATTCAATACGACGCTTGAGGAAGTCCAGGCTAAATTAAAAGAAAATAATCTAGAACTCGAAAAAAGCGATAACCTTGGACGGTGTATCGATAAATTATGGAAAAAGATCCGTGTTGAATTAAATGGACCTGCATTTTTGATTGATGTACCGGCGTTCTTGCAACCGCTTGCGAAACTACAGGACAAAGACCCGCGCCTGACCGAGCAGTTCAACCTGCTTCTTGGCGGAACGGAAGCCTGCAAGGCATATAGCGAATTGAATGATCCCGTGGATCAGTTAAACCGCTTTGTTGACCAGCAAAAACTACGTGATGCTGGCGACGATGAAGCGATGATGCTAGATATTGATTTTGTTGAAATGCTTGAATATGGCATGCCGCCAGCATGTGGTTACGGCCATGCCGAACGGTTATTCTGGATTCTTGAGGGCATTACCGCCCGTGAAGGCGTTCCATTCCCGCAGCTTCGTACCGAGATTGACCCAACGACCCGTGAAACGTATCCTGACGTAAAGCTCTAGAAAATACTATATAAAGTATATTATTCCTCTTGCATTTCATATCTAAAATTACTATACTAAGTATAGTAATAATTGAAATGAAAGGAGCGTTTATGACGCGTATTGCTGTAATTGTGGGAAGTTTACGAAAAGAATCGATTAATAAATACTTAGCAAAAAATCTTGAGGAATTAGCGCCCGAAGGTACGGAGTTTACTTATGTAGATATTAATCTGCCACTGTTTAACCAAGATGTCGAAGCTTCTAATTATCCTGCCTCAGCCCAAGAAGGCAAAGATATAGTCGAAGCCTCTGACGGCGTATTATTTGTCACTCCGGAATATAACCGAAGTACGCCTGGTGTCTTAAAGAATGCAGTCGACTGGATAAGCCGTCCATGGGGCACGAATTCGTTTGCAGGCAAACCTGTTGGAGTTGTCGGCGCGTCGGTCGGACCTGTCGGAACGGCCATTGCACAATCTGATATGCGCCATATCCTCGCGTTTCTTGAAACAAAACAGATGGGTCAGCCTGAAATTTATGTAGCCAATGCTACTGAATTATTTGATGAAAACGGAATCTTAACTGACGAAAGATGGCGCAAGAATCTTCAGGGCTATATTGATACATTCGTTGCCTGGGTAGAAAAAGAGAAGTAGTCCGCGGGTGCTATAATTGGTTGTATGAGTAATGAAAAGCAGACACAAGAAGAGTTCAGGGTTAAGGGCGAAGATCTCCTCGCAAAGGTGAAGCAATTAGTTAACGAGGGAAATGTTCGGCGTATCATTATTAAGGATAAAGAGAACAAAACGCTGATTGAAGTTCCGCTAACCATTGGGGTCGTGGGGATTGTACTAGCACCGGTGCTGGCTGCTGTCGGTGCAATTGCTGCGCTTGTTACGGAATGCACGATTATTGTCGAACGCCGCGAGGCATAAGATATCTTTAAGCAGAATAAGCGTCCCATCTGGGGCGCTTTTTGTTATAGTAAAGACATGAAACGCCTACTTTTTGGTTTGCTTACCATCACGTTAGTCGCCCTAGGGGCGGTACATAGTAGCAAGGATGTGGCAGCTCAAAATGTAAATAATTTTACGATTGAAAGTTTTGATGCTAAATATACGCTTGATCAGGATAAGGAAGGACACTCTAGCCTCAAAACTACCGAAACGATCAAAGCGGTTTTTCCCACGTATGACCAGAATCATGGTTTAGAACGAGCCTTTCCTAAGAAATACGACGGCCACTCTACGAGCTTGAAAGTCCTGTCCGTTGTTGACGGCAGCGGCAAAAAATTATCATATTCCGAAACGACAGCAGACGATAACCTTTTGTTACGGATCGGTGATGCCAGCATGTATGTTCACGGAGTTCATACGTATGTCATTACCTATACCCAACGCGACGTGACAAGGTTTTTTAGTAATACGAATGACGACGAGTTTTACTGGGACGTAAACGGCACTCAGTGGCAACAGCCAATGGGTAAGGTGAGTATGGGACTTCATGTAAGCGCAAAACTTGCCGGACAACTGACGGACAGCCAAAGATGCTATAAAGGGACAGTTGGCAGTACGGACCAGTGTACCATTAGTAAAATTCCTCAAGAAGACGGTACTATTTTTATTGCCGAGGCAACTGATATGCGTGCCTTTGAAAATATGACAATCGCGGTTGGATTTAAACCTCATACATTTGCCGGATACCAACAAACGCTTGGCGAAAAGATACTGGTGATACTTTTCATTATTTGGATCGCAGTACAGGTTGTGGGCTCGGTTATTGCCATCGGGGCGATCATTTGGATGCTGATTAAGCGTCACCGGGTTATGAACCGCGCTAAAGGCCGCGGAACGATTATCCCTGAGTATCTACCACCGAACGAGGCGAGTGTTCTAGCGTCGGCCCAGGTGCTGGGTAACGTGACATCCGACATGACCGCGCAAATTATTGATTTAGCAGTCCGGCATTACTTAAAGATTTATCAAACCAAGGATAAAACACTATTTAAACCTGCGGAATATGAGTTGGAAATAGCAAAAGATACGAGTGATCTGCGTACAGAAGAGCTCCGCCTTTTAAGTGATTTGTTTGGTGGAAGCATGGCAATCGGTAGCCGATTCGAGATGAAGAAACTGCAAAGCAACTCCTCTATGAGCCAAAAATTAACTGCCAGTCGCAAAGCATTACGTAAAGACGTTCGCGGCAAATATGAATTGTTTGAGCGGGCAGAAAAAGAAGCGCGAGATTTTAAATTGGTTGGTATTATTGCAATCGCTTTAGGTGTCGTGACGCTTTCGCCGCTTATTATCATTGCAGCGATCATTGCTTTTAGTATTGCTTATACATTGTGGCCGCGCACCGAAAAAGGTGTCACGCTTCGTGATTATTTATTGGGTCTAAAAGAATACGTTACCATTGCCGAGGAAGATCGTATTAAGATGCTGCAGAGTCCTGAAGGGGCGGAAAAAGTTGGCGTCAAAGTTGATAAGAATGACACCAAACAACTCGTTACATTATACGAACGGGTACTTCCGTATGCGGTGCTCTTCAACGTTGAAAAAGAATGGGCTAAGCAACTCGGTGCGTATTACGAAACGAGTAGTAGCCAGCCGGATTGGTACGTGGGCAATACCGCGTTTAACGCGGTTGTATTCAGTTTGGCGCTTAGTAGCTTTAGTAGTCAAAATTCATCATATAGTTCTTCGTCGAGTTCATCATCTGGTGGTTCGAGCGGGGGAGGGTCGTCTGGTGGAGGCGGTGGCGGCGGCGGAGGTGGAGGCTGGTAAAAACCAGTCTCTCTTTCTATCAAAACGTATGTACATAACAAAATACTTGACACGTAACAGTACCTTGTATAACATAGAACTATGACAGAACAAGAACAATCTAGCGAAACGTATGCCGAACAGCTTGCCACGCAGCTGCGAAAAGGCTTCTTGGCTTATTGCGTTCTAAAAGTATGCAGTGGTAATCCAATGTACACCAGTGATATTATCCGCCGGCTTAGTGATGCGGAACTGGTCGTTGTAGAGGGGACAATTTACCCCTTGCTTAGCCGTTTGCAAAAAGATGGTCTGCTGACCCATGAATGGCAAGAGTCTGAGCAAGGACCACCTAGAAAGTATTACAAGATCACCGAATATGGCAACGAAGTTATGGAACATACAACGAAAAAAATTGCGACGCTAAATGCGACACTAAAGAAACTATAAGGATACATTATGAAAGAAATTACTAGAATCCACATTGCAAAAGTGCCTTACGACGCTGAAATCGAGGCTAAAAAAGAATTAGAAGCCTATCTTCGAACACTCGAAGCATACAGCGACGACGCCGAAATTATTGGTGACATTGAAATACGCATCACTGAAATTCTGACAGAGCGGGGCGTTAATAAAAACGGGGTGATTAGCCTTGACGACGTCAAGGCGCTAAAACAACAGCTAGGCGAGCCAAAAGATTTCATGGGTGATGGTGATATGGCTATAGGTCAAAATGATAGTGAACAAGTAGGAAGCAATACGCGAAAACTTTTCCGAGACGTTGATAATGCCGTACTTGGTGGAGTGATGAGCGGTATAGGCGCATTCTTTGGCATTAATCCATTGTGGGTGAGGCTACTATTCATCGTTGTCGCACTAGCTTCGTTTGGAACTGCGTTACTGGTATACATCGTGCTATGGATCGTCGTGCCGCCAGCTAAAACGGCAGCAGATAAACTGCAGATGACGGGTCGCCCGGTTACTATTGCTTCTATCCGCGAGATGAATGAAGGAAGTGAAGAAAAATCCGACTCAGTGCCAACTGGCCGTCGGGTAGTATCCTTTATTTTAGGTATTTTTGCAGCGCTTATAGCAGCGGGATGCTTTACTCTGGTTGCGGCGATTGTCGTCAGCCTTATCCAAAGTTCATTCATTGATGACGCCTGGCAGCAGGAAGCGTCTGGGTTCTTGGTTGCGGCTGCTAGCTTAGCGGCAGCTAGCGGACTTTTGCTAGGAATCCTATTCTTGCTAGGCGCATATGCTGCATTCACGCAAAAAATAACCCGAAGGGTATGGGTCAGCACGATTGTCGTTATTGTTCTTGGTCTTGTATCGTTTGGAACTGCGATTGGTCTGGGCCAATACGGCGCGACTGTGCAGCGACAGGTAGTCGAGGAAAATACCCATCAGGTAAATATTGCATTGCCAGGTAATATCAAAGCCGCAACGGCACTTTCCGTATCGGCATCAAGCTTTAACGTCCAATATATCGTAGAGCCGGGCGAGCCTCGTGCGGAGATGCGCGTTGTCACGCAAAAAGGAGTAAACATACCAAAGGTTTCGGCCAAAATGGATGGTACGAAACTTGTTATTGGTGTTGAGAAAAATGATGTTCGCCGCCTATGCTACTGGCCAGGATGTGATGGGTCTCAGCAGAAAATTACCATCTACGGTCCAGCATTACAGTCTGTTGAGGCTGCTATGCAATCCTATGTCATTTACAGTCCTCTTAGTCAGTCTAATCTTGAGCTAAATGTAAAAAAAGATGCTACTCTCAATATAGGCGAGGGAACGGTGGAGAATCTACAAGTTACGACTGACGATAACGCGACTGTCTCGGCCGATAACGCAACGGTTATGCGCGCAAAGGTGAAGCTTGCTAGTGATGTGAGTGTCAACTTTGGAACAACGCAGAGCATCGAGGTGACACATGCGAATTCGTGTCCATCCGGCATGCAGTCACATCTAAGTCTATGGAGCACGGGAAGCCTAGCCGTTAATGGTGCGAACCAGGCAATAGAATCCGCTGATCTAACATGTATGAGATTATTAGTAGAGGGAGAAAAAAATGATCGAAGTTAAAAACGTTACGAAAACATATGGGAAGAAACAGAATCTGTTTACGGCGCTAGATGATGTAAGCCTTTCCATTCCAGATGGAGCAAGTGTTGCTATCCTTGGTAGGTCTGGTAGTGGCAAATCCACATTGATGCATGTTATGAGCGGGCTTGACCGGCCAGAAACAGGTGAAATTATAGTTGACGGTGAAGATATCTTAAAACTAAAGACCAAACAGATCGACAAATTCCGAGCCACCAAAATGAGCTTTATTTTCCAGTCGTTTTTCGTGCAGGCTAATGAAAGTTGTTTTGATAATGTTAGCTTGCCACTTGAGATTGCGAACCTGTCAAGAAGTAAGCGTCGTGCTAAAGTCGACCAGGCGCTTGCCGCGGTCGAGCTTACTGACAAGAAAAAATCCCGTGCCCGGAATCTTTCCGGAGGTCAAAAACAGCGTCTTGCAATTGCGCGCGCAATTGTAAACGATCCTCAGATTTTATTTGCTGACGAACCAACTGGTAACCTTGATAGCACGACTGGCGCGATCATCGAACAACTGCTTTTTGACTACAATAAGCAAAACGGTACGACATTGATTATTGTTACGCACGACCCTGAACTAGCAGCTAAATGTGATATCAAAATCCACATCAAAGACGGGAAAGTCCAATCTATTGAGAAAAAAGGTCACGCTGCTGATCTAAAGAACGTTACTTCAAGAAAGGTACAGTTATGAAAACGAGTGATATTGCCCGCCGCGCAGGTCGTAGTTTGCGACATGCCAAAGTCCGTACGCTACTTACGAGTATGGCGATTGCCGTAGGCGCATTTACGTTGACGCTTTCACTTGCGGCCGGAGAAGGCTCGCGTCAATACGCCGACAAGCTAATCGGATCAAATATTAATCCTCAAGCGCTGCTTATCGTTAAAGATAAGGCTGTCGTTGGTCAAGATAGCGGCCAGAGTGCGTTGCGTGAGTACGACCCTGATCTGACAACGAGTACGCAAGGGCAGACGTTCAAGCAGCTAACCCAAAAAGATATCGACAAGATTCGTGAAAATCCTGACCTTAAAGACGTACAACCGGCCTACCAACCAACCATCCGCTACTTTGGCGTTGAAGGCGATGCGAAAAAGTATACAAGTTTGGTGCAAATGTACGATTCAACAATCCGTAGCGAGACAGCTGCTGGTAATTTGCCTGCTCTCGGGACACAGATCGGAGACGGTGATATTGTTATGCCAGAGGCATTCGCCGACATCCTAGTTAAGAATAAAGTCGCGGCAAGTAAAGAAGCCCTAATCGGCAAAAAAGTAACGTTAACGGTTGCAAAACCGGCAGCTCAACCGACCGAAGCCGAAATAAACCAGATTATTGCCACGGAAGGTCCTGCGGGCCTGGCAAAGTTGGCACAGGGCGAGACTAAAGACGTAACGTATACGGTACGGGCATTAGCCAAGCAATCTTCGCTAGCATTCGTAACCGGTGGCGCGCTTATGGTTTCAGACGGCCAAGCCCGTGAATTATCGGAATACGTGACTAAGGGTACTGCCAGCTACCAAAAATACATGGCGGCATCGGCGCTTGTGAAAGATGGCAAGACACCCGAGGACGTCAAAGCCCAACTTGAAAAGGAAGGCTATCCTACGCAAACCGCAAAGGACCTACAGGCATTTCTATTTACGATTGTTAATATCCTACAGGGCATCGTCATCGGCTTTGGTGTCCTAGCGCTGTTTGCGAGCGTGTTTGGGATTATCAACACCATGTACATCAGTGTGCTTGAACGTACGCAGCAGATTGGCCTGATGAAAGCCTTAGGCACGCGCCGACGTGACATAGCCCGGCTGTTCCGGTATGAAGCAGCATGGATTGGCTTCCTGGGTGGTGTTCTTGGCTCGGGTCTAGCGGTGATTCTCGGTACGCTTTTGAACCCTTGGATTACCAAGCAGCTTAGTCTTGCAGACGATAGCCATATATTGGTATTTCAGCCACTGCCAATTGCCTTGCTTATCCTTGTTTTGATCATTATTGCGATTACTGCGGGCTATCTACCAGCTCGCCGAGCAGCTAAACTTGACCCGATTGAAGCTCTTCGTACGGAATAGAAGGACTTCTCAGCAAAAACTACCGCCTTTAGGGGCGGTTTTTGTTACAATAGGACTATGTTAGATATCCGTTTTGTCCGTGAGCACGCCGATGAAGTGCAGACCAATGCTAAAAATAAAGGCTATAACGTCAGTGTTGACGAGCTTTTGAAGTGGGATTCCAGTAAGCGTGAACTGCAAAAACAAGCAGATGAACTGCGTGAAAGACGAAATGAAATCGCTTCTCAAATGAAGGGTGGCAAACCATCTGATGAACTTATTGCCGAAGGGAAAAACCTTCGCGAAGAGCTTGCTATCTTGGAAGTAAAACTAAAAGAAGCAGAGACTGAGCTGATGTCTCGCCTGGACCAATTACCAAACATGATGTTTTCTGACGTGCCTATCGGTGCTGAAGAAGACAGCGTTGAGGTTAAAAGATGGGGAGCGCAAGAAACTGGTGCGATTGATCACTTAGATTATGCCGTGTCACGTGACTGGGTTGATTTTGAACGCGGCGCAAAAGTTGCTGGTGCGAAGTTCTATTATCTAAAAGGTGATCTAGCGCTTTTAGAGAACGCTATTACGCAATTTGCACTCGATTTTGTTACTAAAAAAGGTTTTACTTTTATGACCGTGCCCCACATGGTGAATTCAAAGATAGCACAAGGTGCTGGATTCGCTCCAAAAAGCAGCATTGAGAGCAATGAGTACTTTATCGAGGGTGAGGACCTGACACTCATTGGAACGTCCGAGGCGCCTTTAACTGGATACCACGCCGATGAAATTATTGATGAAGACAAATTACCACTTTTATATGTGGGACTGAGTCCTTGCTACCGTAAAGAGGCGGGAACATACGGCAAACACAGTCGCGGTCTTTTCCGCGTGCATCAGTTTAATAAGCTTGAAATGTATGCGTTTACGACACCCGAGCAAAGTACTGAAATGCACGAACGGATTCTTGCGATCGAAGAAGAGCTTTGGCAGACACTTGGTGTTCCGTACCATATTATTAACATCGCAAGTGGCGACCTTGGTGCGCCTGCCGCAAAGAAATACGACCTTGAGTATTGGTCAATCGTAGACGGAGCATTCCGCGAGCTGACGAGCTGTTCTAACTGTACGGATTTTCAGGCGCGCAGTTTAAATATTCGTGTTCGTCGCAAGGAGGGCAAGGTTGAGATGATGCATACGCTCAATGGAACGGCAGTGTCGTTAGCTCGTTCGCTTGTAGCAATCATGGAACACAACCAGACGGATGACGGTAAATTAGCCGTCCCAGAAGTCCTTCGCCCGTACATGGGCGGTCGCGCAATAATCTAATTCGCGCTATAATAAGTTGTACAAGACCTAACCTTATAGGAGGGTAGCATGATTGAAGCAATCGATATCACTGGTGTCAAATTCGACCTTGACAGTACGACAAAGAAATACGTCACCAAAAAGATAGGCAGGCTCGATCGTTATCTGCCCAAACACGCGAGAAAAAGCGTAACAGCAGAGGTAAAACTACGCGAAGTAAACCGCGACCACGGCAACAAATACGAAGCTGAAGTTATTCTACACGTGCCAGATAAAATGTTGACCGCCAAAGATTCAACAGTCAATGTACTTGCGGCGATTGATATCGTCGAGGCTAAAATTGTCGCGCAATTACATAAATACAAAGAAGCAACAGTGCCTCATGTTGGACGCCGCGGGATGTTGAGCCGTTTTAAACGAAGTTACGCCCGCGAAAGTAATTAGCTAGCAGAAAACACCTCTTGTAACTACTTTTATATCAAACCCAAACAGCGTATAATACAAGGTAGTATTTGACAGAAATTTCAGACGTGAGGGGTTTATAACGATGGTCACAAGACAGAAGGCACTAACGAAGATTTTTGGTGATCCGCAAACACGGATATTAAAAGCGTTGCAAAAAAAGGTTGGTGCGATTAATGCACTCACCGATAAATACAAGGCGATGAGCAAGACCGATCTCAAAAAGCAGACGGCCGAACTAAAAAAACGGTTAGCGGCAGGTGAAACGCTAGACCAGCTATTACCTGATGCTTTTGCATTGGTTCGTGAGTCTAGCGACCGCGTACTTGGCATGCGTCATTTCGACGTGCAGCTTATTGGTGGTATGGCGCTTCATGAAGGCAACGTTGCTGAAATGAAAACAGGTGAAGGTAAGACGCTGGTCGCAACGCTTCCAACCTACCTGAATGCACTTGAAGAAAAAGGCGTGCACTTAGTCACGGTAAACGATTACCTAGCGCAACGTGACGCTGGCTGGAACGGAGAGCTCTTCGACTTCCTGGGCATGTCGACGGGTGTTATTATCAACGACGCATCTTTTCTTTACGACAAGGACTACAACAACGAGGATCACGATGACCCGCGTATGCGTAAACTGCGTCCTGTCACTCGTAAAGAAGCCTACGCCGCTGATATTACCTACGGTACGAACAATGAATTCGGGTTTGACTACCTTCGCGACAACATGGCAAACGAAGTTGACCTGTTGCGCCAGCGCGACCTTCACTTTGCGATCGTGGACGAGGTTGACTCAATTTTGATTGACGAAGCCAGGACACCGCTTATTATTAGCGCACCTGCTGCTGAAAACCCAGAAAGTTATCTGCAATTCGCTAAGATTGCTGCGAAATTAGTCCCGGATGACTACGTTTTAGACGAAAAGCGCCGTAGCGTTGCACTGACCGACGAAGGCGTCGAAAAAGTGCAAAAACTACTCGGAGTAAAAAACTTATACACCCCAGAATATGTACGATCTGTCTATCATATGGACCAAGCACTTCGCGCGCAAACATTGTTCAAGCGTGACAAAGATTATGTCGTAACTAACGATGGTGAAGTGGTCATTGTGGACGAACATACCGGCCGTTTGATGCAAGGACGTCGCTATAACGAAGGACTTCACCAGGCAATCGAAGCCAAAGAAAAAGTACCAGTGTTGCAAGAAAGCATGACGCTTGCAACCGTATCGTTCCAGAACTATTTCCGCCTATATGCAAAACTTTCCGGTATGACAGGTACGGCGTTTACTGAAGCCGAAGAGTTCCAGCAAATCTATAGTTTGGATGTCATTCAGATTCCATCGAACCGTCCAATTCAGCGTATCGACCACGAAGACCTGATCTTTAAAACGGAAAAGGGCAAGCTGAAGGCTGTTGCCGACGCGATCAAGGAATACCACAAAGTAGGACGACCAGTTCTGGTTGGTTCGGCATCGATTTCAAAGAACGAACTGATTGCTAGTTGGTTAGACAAAGAAAAAGTTCCGTACGAAATCCTCAACGCGAAAAATAACGAACGCGAAGCCGCGATTATTGAAAAAGCGGGTGAAAAGGGCGCGATTACACTTGCAACCAACATTGCCGGTCGTGGTACCGACATTAAGCTTGGCAAGGATGTCGTAGGACTAGGCGGTCTGGTGGTTATCGGGTCAGAACGACACGAATCCCGCCGTATCGACAACCAGCTGCGTGGACGCGGCGGACGTCAGGGTGACCCTGGTGAAACGCAGTTCTACGTATCGACCGAAGATGACCTGATGCGTATTTTCCAAGGCGAGCGAATCGCTAGCCTAATGGAACGTTTAGGCGTCGATGAAGACCAGCCTATACAAAACAAAGCTGTTTCAAAAACGCTCGAATCAGCTCAAAAACGTATCGAAGGCTACAACTACGACACGCGTAAAAATGTTGTCCAGTACGACAACGTGATCAACCGACACCGTCGTGTTGTCTATATGATGCGCCGCAAGATCTTGGAAGGCCAAGATATCAAGTCGGAAATCCAGCGTTTGATGGATGACAAGCTTCGTGAACTTACAACTGTTCCAGCTAAAAATAACAAGAATTTTGTCGAAGAATTCGAGATTGTTTTCCCAATTAGCGACAAGAAAATCAAAGCAATCGGTGAAGAGAAAAAAGACAAGCTTCGATTTGAATTAGCACAAAAAGAAGCAGCCACATTTTACAAAGGTAAAGAAAAAGAACTAGGTGAAGATATTGTTCGTAAAGTCGAACGTGACATTTACCTGCAGGTTTTGGACACGCTCTGGATGCAGCACCTTGAAAATATGCAGCACCTTCGCGAGGGAATTCACTGGCGCAGCGTTGGTCAGCGTGACCCTCTGGTTGAATATCGTTCTGAATCGCAGAAACTATTTGATAGTTTGCAAATGACACTTCGCGACGAAGTACTTCGTGCTGTGACGCATGTCCATAAACATGATGCCATTGCCGAAGAAGACGAAGAGCACGAAACCGAACTAACCCGACTTGCTGCTAATGCAATCGAGCGGGGCGTTAACGAAGTTACTGGCGGCGAACAGAATCGCGACAAAGACTTCGGTACTAAAAAAGCTAAAACAGCTGCTGAAGTAAGCAAACAAAAAAATGACGCTCGTAAGAAAAAGAAATCTCAGCGTCAAAACCGTAAGAAAAACCGTAAATAAAAAGTTACTCTGAAAGTTGAAAACCCGGTTTCTCGGCGCAAATTGCGCGGCGAGAAACCGGGTTTTTCATCGTAGAGCGCCGAAGGGCTAGTTCGGGTAGTACCGGACGAGCAGCGCGGTGGCAACCGCCACTACCGCGATCGTCGACCAGAGGACAGGTGCCCACCGGATGCTGCCCACTCGGGGCGTCTGGCTGGGCGGAACGTTGTAATAGACGAAGGCCATGTTGAACACCCTGCACTTTCTTCTCGAATGATGAGTCTGCATTGCTGCATTGACGTGAAATATATCATATGTTACTAATTATGTCAATATTTATTTTATCTAAACCGGCATGTTAAGAGGTAGTAATCCCTTCAAAAAAGTGTCACAATAGACGGTAGTATTTTTATCAGAGTGGCGAGTAGGAGAGGGTTTTGAAGCACAGTATTGAAGAAGTGAAGTTGAGCAATGGCGCACGAGGTCTTTTAATTGATATCCCAGGCGCAACCGTGATGAGTTTTCAGTTCCAGTTCCGTGCTGGAAACCGCTATGTTCGCAACAAGGACATCTACGAAACGGCTCACGTGATGGAGCATATGGCATTCGGGGCTAACGCTCAGTTCAAATCGGAACACGAATACGAGGCCGAATTTACGAAAAACGGCGCGTATCACAATGCCTATACGAGTGACCTTTCTATGGTGTATGTTGCCGACTGTGCTGATTTTGAGTGGGAACGTATTTTTGCGCTGCAACGCGTGGCAATCTGCCAGCCAAAATTTAACGCAGAGGAACTAGAAGCTGAGAAAGGCAATGTTAAAAGCGAACTTACGGGCTACCTTAATAATCATAACCGTGTGCTATGGCCAAAAATTCAGCAGCTTCTTGGCGAAGATGTCTATACGTTTTGGCAGCGCCTACAGACGATTCCAAACGTAAAATTATCTGATATCCGCGAACATCATAAACGCACGCATACGGCAGAAAATATGTGTTTTGTCATTGCCGGTAAATTACAGGGACGAAAGAGTGAGATCAAACGCCAGCTAGAAGATTGGGAATTACCAAAAGGCGAACGCTTTGCGGTGCCAAAAGACGATCTAACAAGCGGTAACCCAACGCTTATCCGTCGCAAAGAAGCTTCTAACCTGACATTCGGCCTTTCGATGACAATGCCACGTGAATTAACCGACGAAGAAGCCGAATCAATGAACTGCCTTGATCAGATTTTGACCGGAACGATGCACTCGAGAATTTATGGTGCTGCACGTAAAAAAGGTCTCGCATACGGTGTCTTCTCGGACACGTCCGTAGGATTCCACGACAGCAGTTGGGACTTTGGGGGACAAGTGAACCTCGATACGGCCGACGCGTTATTCGATATTATCGTTCGCGAGATGAAGTTTGTCATGGACGGAAAAATTACCGAACAAGAACTTGAAGCGGCAAAATCTTATGCACTTGGCCGTTACCAAATGGGCGCGCAAACAGTAGCGCAAATCAGCAACTTTTATATTGGCCGTTATTTCGCTGACGGTGTCGTTAAAGATTACGAGAAAGTGCCTGAATCTATCCGGCAAACAACACGAGAATGTATTATCGATACCGCACGCGAATTCATTACGAGTGATGCGTGGGTACTTGCCGGTGTCAGCAGCGGCGAAAAGAGCGAACTGGTAGAACTTAACGACAAATTAGCCTCTCTGTTTGAAAAGAGGTAAAATAGCTATATGAAGATTGCGATTGCCGGCTACGGACTTGAGGGAAAGTCCAACTACGCGTATTTTGCTAGTCAGGGCGACGTAACGATTGTTGATGAGCGCGAAAGTATAGACGATCTGCCGAGCGGTGTTCCAACGATTTTGGGTGAAAGCGCGTTTGAAAAACTTTCAGATTTTGATTTGGTCGTGCGTACAGCCAGCCTTGCACCTGATAAGATCAAAACGAACGGTAAAGTTTGGTCGGCAACGAATGAGTTTTTCGCTAAATGCTCAGGCACGATCATCGGTGTCACAGGAAGCAAGGGCAAAGGGACAACATGTAGTTTAATTGCGAATATTCTACGAGAAGCCGACCAGACCGTTCATTTAATTGGCAACATTGGCGTGCCAGCGCTTGACGTGCTTGATAAGGTCAAGCCCGAAGATATTATCGTATATGAATTAAGTAGTTTCCAGCTATGGGATCTTGAAAAAAGCCCTGCTGTCGCTGTCGTACTAATGATCGAGCCCGACCATTTAGATATTCACGCTGACTTTGAGGAATATATTGCTGCAAAATCAAATATTCGCAGATATCAAACAGCAAAAGATATTTGTTTTTATCATCCAACTAACAAATTTTCACGTCAGATAGCTGACATGAATGAATATCCGAACGCTCATCCATACAATGACCCGACTGACGATATGTCGGTGTATGTTGAAGAGGGTGATTTCGTAGAGGATAATTGTGTCATATGCCCACTTGATGCTTTGCAGCTTCCAGGAAAACATAATATTGATAATGCATGTGCTGCGATTAATGCGGCAATGTCTGGATTTGGGGCTGATCGTGATGCAGTCGAGCGTGGACTTCGTGCTTTTCATGGCTTAGATCATCGTCTCAAATTCGTTCGTGAACTCGAAGGACGGCTGTATTACGACGACAGTATTGCTACTACTCCAGGTAGTGCCGTTGCAGCTATAAAAGCATTCGAGCAGCCAAAAGTAGTGATTTTAGGCGGCTCAAGCAAGGGCGCAACGTTCGAAGAAGTTGCAAAAGCAGCGGATGGTAATAACGTCCGATGCGCGATTTTAATTGGCGATGAGGCAAATAAAATTGAGCAGGAATTTTCACTCACGAATGTGCCAACGGTCAATCTAGGGTCTGGTGTGACGATGAATCAAATCGTAAAAGCTGCCCGCGACCAATCACAAGAAGGTGACGTCGTGATTCTTAGTCCGGCATGCGCAAGTTTCGGCATGTTCAAAAGTTATAGCGATCGCGGAGACCAGTTCATTGCAGCTGTCGAGGCATTATAATGCAACCACTTCTAAAACGCCTACAGCAGCTCTCAAAATCTATAGATATAGCATTTACGCAACTAAAAATAGATGAAAAAGCGGAGCAGATCAAAGAGCTAGAGACTGAGCTTGCGTCATCTGAGATTTGGAATAACCCAACCTACGCGACTGATAAAAGCAAACAACTTGCCGCACTTCAATCTATGGTCGAACCATGGCAAACACTCAAAAGTCAGGCAAGCGATATGACCGAACTGATGGAGCTGGGCGATGATAGCCTGACCGCTGAATTTGAAGGCCAGATAACGGCGCTTGAAAAAGAATTTGAATCACGTAAAAAAGTGCTGTTATTTAACGGTGAGTACGACGACCATAGCGCCATTATCCGTTTGAGTAGTGGAGTAGGCGGCACGGACGCGCAAGATTTTACCGAAATGCTAGAACGCATGTATTTACGTTGGGCCGAGAAAAATAACTTCGCAACAACTATCGTTGAACGCTCGGCCGCTGACGAGGCGGGGATTAAGAGTAGTGTCATTGAAGTTACCGGACCGTATGTCTACGGAACACTCAGAAGCGAAAATGGAGTACACCGGTTAGTACGCCTAAGCCCGTTCAACAGTGATAACCTACGTCAAACTAGTTTCGCGCTTGTCGAAGTACTGCCACAGATCGATACGCCAGACGAGGTCGTTCTAAACGACAAAGACCTAAAAATTGACGTCTACCGTGCAGGCGGACACGGGGGGCAATCGGTAAATACAACCGATAGTGCCGTGCGCGTGACGCATATTCCAACTGGTATCGTCGTTGCAATTCAAAACGAACGCAGCCAGCTGCAAAACAAAGAAACAGCTCTTAAGATTTTGCGCTCAAAATTAGCAGCCCTTCAAATGGAGCAGCATGTTGAAAATATTACAGACCTCCAGGCAGGCGAGTCGGCTAATTGGGGAAGCCAGATCCGAAATTATGTCTTACATCCCTATACGATGGTCAAAGATACTCGTACAAAATACGAAGAACGCGACGCGACTGCGGTCCTCGGCGGCAAAATTGACGGTTTTATTAATGCCTATCTGGAAGCGCATTTGGAGGGGTAGCCAGGCTCACTGCTTATGCTACAATAAGTATAGGAATGATTCTTTTAGACAGAGTAACCAAAACATATGGTCGTGATACTAAACCTGCAATAAATCGGGTGAGTTTGCATGTGGAGCCAAACGAGTTCGTTATTCTCGTCGGAACGAGTGGTGCGGGTAAATCAACATTGCTTAAATTACTAACCCGCGAAGAAAAACCAACTAGCGGTAAAATCGTTGTCGGCGGTATTGATTACGACACATTAAAAGACAAACATATTCCATTACTGCGTCGCAAAATTGGCGTCGTTTTCCAGGATTTTAAATTGCTACCTCAGCGTAACGTATTTGAAAACATTGCCTTTGCGCTAGAAATTGCCGGTATGACCAACCGTGAAATTAAGAATACGGTGCCAAAAGTGATTGAACTTGTAGGATTAACTGGCAAAGAAAAAAACTTCCCGCACCAGTTGTCTGGTGGTGAACGTCAACGCGTGGCAATTGCGCGTGCGGTTGTTCGCCAGCCAAAAATTCTTATTGCCGACGAGCCAACAGGTAATCTCGACCCAAAGCACAGCTGGGATATCGTACGTTTACTTGAAAAGATTAATAAATACGGCACGACAGTGCTGCTAACAACTCATAACGTTGAAATTGTGAACAAATTAAAGCGTCGGGTCGTGACGCTTGAACACGGTAAAGTGACGGGCGACCAAGCACAGGGGAGTTACAGGCAGTAATGAGTAAACGAAAACTAGATGCAAAAGCGTTTGCACAGCAAAAACGCAAACGCCGCCAGTGGATTACGTTCATGCGAATGTGCCGCTACGGTGTTAATAACTTTAGCCGTAACGCATGGCTAACGATTGCCGCAACGGCAGTGATGACGATTACGCTCCTCGTTATTTTTATGACTGTCGCTGCCAGAAACGTGCTTCTTGATACGGTGGGCGAGATCCGTAGTAAAGTCGACATGTCAATTTACGTCAAAACAGACGTATCTGACAAAGACGTACAAAAGATTGGTGATGATCTGCGTAAACTAAGTACGGTCACGAATGTCAGGTATGTTTCTCCGCAAGAAGCACGTGAAGAGTTTGCCAAGAAAAACAAAACCGAACCAAGTGCGCTTGACGCCCTGAACGAAGCGACGAACAAATTCCCGGGAACGTTCCGTGTGAGTTTGACCGATATTAATAATACGTCGGAACTCGATACCTTCGTAAAAACAAGCGACACGTTTAAGAAGAACCAAGATCCAAGTAATAAACCTTCGTTTGCGGGAGAGCGTCGATCGGCTATCCAGAATATTGGTCGTTGGGTAGGCTTCGCCGAGAAAGTGGGGCTGGGCGCTAGTATAGTATTCGTATTTATATCGTCGATGATTGTGTTTAATACGATTCGCATGGCGATCTTTAACCGCAAAGAAGAAATCCAAATGATGAAATTGATCGGTGCTGACCGCAGCTTTATCCGCGGACCATTTGTTGTAGAGGCGGTTGTTTACGGGTTCATTGCAGCTATCCTCGCCACTATCTTTGGCGCAATAATTCTATATAGTTCCGCAAAAGGACTGTTAAGTTACGAAGTTGCCGTACAGCCTACGATTGACTTTATGACAACCTACATCGCATTTGTGCTACTTGCTATGGTGCTTCTAGGGGCGGTAATCGGCGTCATTTCCTCGCTCCTTGCAACCCGAAAATACCTAAAAATTTAACATAAGGAGCATTGACAGCTTATTGTGCTTGTGCTATTATCGAAACTAATGAAACATCGGTCCACCACACCAGTTTCTACCTCTGTTACTACCAGGATTATCTTGGTAGCGGCTGCCTTCATATTAGCGGTCACAACCACGTTTCAAATGACGCAAATTGCAAAGGCTGATCCTTACCAGGATAAAATTAACGCATTGCAGGGTGAGATTGGCCAATATCAGGCCGAAGCAAACAAGCTGAGTAATCAAGCGAAGTCGCTCCAGACAGAACTGGCGAGCATTACTAATGACATGTCTCAAATCCAGGCACGTGTCGACTTAAGCCAAGCGACATACGATAAACTCGTAAGGGATATTAGCGATAATGAACAAAAAATCGCTGAGAACCGGGAAGTATTAGGCGACACTATCGCCAGCCTATACGTTGATGATAAAATTTCACCGCTTGAAATGCTTGCAAGCAGCAGTAATATTGGTGATTACGTCGACAAACAATCATACCGCTCATCAATTCGCGACACAGTATCTAAGACCATTGAAGAGATCAAAGTCTTAAAGAAGAAACTAGAATCGCAAAAAATAGAAGTAGCACGCGTACTTGAAGACCAAAAGGCGCAGCATAAAGCACTTGCCGACAAAGAGTCGGAACGTCAAGCGGTTCTCGCAGCTACACAAGGTCAAGAAGCTGCCTACAATAAACTTTCAAGCGACCGTCAAAGCCAGGTTGCTTACCTACGTGAACAGCAGCGGATTGCCTTTGCGGCGATTAGGCCAGGCAGTACCTCTAGCCCAACAGGATATGCTATTAATTACCGAAATTGGTCTGGTAATACGCGTTGTGGCGGTGGATATGACTATTGTCAATACGGGATGGATTCATATGTAGATGATCCTTGGGGACTAGGCCTTACGGGTGAGTGCGTACACTACACGGCTGACTGGTTGGAAAATCACGGCTACCGCATTCCATACAAGGCATTTGGTGGCGGCCGAGGCAACGCGAACCAATGGATTTCTACAGCGACAAACGGTAACTTCGGTAGCGTGGTGGGCAATCCACAAGACGCGCAGTACGGTGATGTCGCGTACATGGCCGTTCCGGGCGTAGGACACGTTGGTATCGTTGAAGAAAACTACCACAACGGCTGGGTTCGTGTCAGCCAGTATAACTTTGCCGTATACGGTGATGTTCCAGGGTATAGCACGATGGATCTCCAGATTACAAGCGCTACTCAGTTCCTTCGATTTAGCAAGTAATAAATTTAAAAGAGCAAGAATCTATAGCGTACTCCAAGCTGGGTACGCTATAATCATAAGAGTTGTTTTTATAATCTAGATAGGGGAAAAGCACGTGGCAGAAAATGGGCAGTCTATGGCGGTGTCAAACCGGCCTTCGAATGGTATTTCGCGGAATCTTTATTTTTTAACGATCGCTATTACCGTGGTGATTGGGTTTGTTGCGGGGACTCGTAGTAACGAACTTTTCGCAGTCGCGGCACCTTTATTGGGCATTAAAGTCGAAACGGGAACGCTGAATCTAGCTCCGGTACAAAAAACGTACCAAGATCTAAAAGCGAATTTTGACGGCTCACTTGATATGAACGCGCTGATTGATGGTGCTAGTCGCGGGCTAGTGGCGTCGGCAGGTGACCGATACACGGTGTTTATGGACGCAAAAGAGGCCCAGGCCTTTGACGATGATTTATCTGGCAAGATTGGCGGAGGAATTGGTGCTGAAATCGGTGTCCGTAGTGACCAGCCGACAATTATTCGAGTACTCCCTGATAATCCTGCCGAAAAGATAGGTCTAAAGGCGGGTGATGTAATTGTAGGTATTAATGACCAATCTACCAAGAATTGGCCGTCCGATCGCACAGCCGAACAAATTAGGGGTGAAGTGGGGACAACGGTTAAAATAGACGTACAGCGGGGGACTGAAGCGAAAAACTTTACGGTTACTCGTGCGACGGTAACGAATCCAAGCGTGCAGGCAAGCATTCAGAATGGCGTGGGTATTCTGGACATTAGCCGTTTTGACAGCGAGACAAGCAGTTTGGCTCGCACGGCAGCTCAGAACTTCAAGCAGCAGAACGTGAAAAGCGTGATCCTGGACCTTCGTGACAATGGTGGTGGTTATGTTACGGCTGCGCAGGACGTTGCAGGCCTATGGCTGGACAACAAGACGGTCGTATCCGAACGGACAGGCGATAAGGTTGTTGAAGAGCTTAAATCAGGCGGAGACTCTATTCTAGCAGGCATTCCAACGGTTATTCTGGTAAACGGCGGAAGCGCGAGTGCCAGCGAAATCGTTGCAGGAGCGCTTCAGGATTACAAAACCGCAACGCTTATTGGCGAAAAGACGTTTGGCAAGGGAACTGTCCAGAAGGTGATTGACCTTGCGAATGGGACAAAACTAAAGGTAACGGTTGCGCGTTGGTATACGCCGAATGGTAAAAATATTACCAAAGAGGGCATCCAGCCGAATCAAAAGGTAGAGATGTCCTTAGCTGATACGAATACAGGTAAAGATCCGCAACTTGACGCGGCAAAAGCCTACCTCGAGAAGTAGGAGCTTGTGCTTTTGGGCAACACTATAGTACTATGGAGGAAGTTATGGACGACAACGCAAAGAAAAAGATTTTACTTGTAGAAGATGATACGGCGCTAGCAGCGGTTTATAAATCGCGACTAGAGCTAGAAGGCTTTGAAATTAAAGAGGTAAATAACGGGGAAGACGCATTGTCAGCTGCGGTTGCATTTAAGCCTGACCTTATTTTACTTGATGCAATGATGCCAAAGATCAGCGGGTTTGACGTGTTAGATATCTTGCGTAATACGCCAGATACGACCAATATCCGCGTGATTATGCTAACTGCACTTAGCCAGCCTAAAGACAAAGAACGTGCCGAAGCGCTAGGCGTTGACGATTATCTTGTTAAATCGCAAGTTGTTATTGGGGACGTTGTCGAACGTGTCAAATTTCATCTGGGGATGAAAAGCTAGTCTATAGGAGGGGGTCTTCCATGGAAGGCGCATAAACTAATATGGGCGACTAAAACTAAAGTATATAAAATAAGACTGCAAAAAGCAGTCTTATTTTTATTAGAGAATAAACCTATTCAACGCTAACTTGCGTACGAGGAACAGTTTTACCTGTAAAGTGGCCTTTTTTAACCTTAGCGAACTTCACGACGCCATCAACTGCGGCGTGAATGGTGAAGTTTTTGCTAACGAAAGTACCAGGACCAGCAACTTTGCTGCTACCTGTTTGACGTACGAGGATTTCACCCGTACTAACTTTTTGGCCACCAAAGCGCTTAACGCCTAGGCGACGGCCGGCGTTGTTGTGGATGTTCTTACTTGAACCACCTGCTTTAACGTGTGACATGGACTAACTCCTTACAATTTCTAAAATCAATCTGTTTTATTGTACGCGAAATGGGGTATTTCGTCAAGACTTAACAAGGACAAGTAATTCACGCGCTACGACTTGGTCTTCACGGTAGTAAAGAAGGTCGTTGTTGGTAATATTTTTAAACTCATACCGTGTGTACCCGAGCTTTTCAAGATCACCGATAAGAGGCAGGTGAGTAAATGTACCATTTGTGTCTTTCCAGGCTGGAATTGCAACGCAAAGCGGCGTACCTGACTCAAGTTGTCCCGCGATGTTTTTTAAGAAGCCTGACATAATGTAGTTACAGTTTTTACGCACCTCGTCACGTTTGCTAGGAGAAGGCGGAGCGCTAAAGGGCTGGCCAAGGTAGCCTTCACATACTACCGCATCAATAGGCGGCTTCCATTTCGCAGTCATCGCGTCGCCAGCCTCAAGCTGAGCGTCAATATGGACATTGTGCGTATCGGCAAGCCATTTTAGGTTTGTCTGTGAATAATCGATCATTTTTTCCGCTAGGTCCGTACCGTAGACCGCGTAGCCCGTAAGAGCTGCTTCTTGCAACACGACGCCCGTGCCGCAGAATGGATCGAGAACACGTTTTTGTGGTTGGTCAGCCTCCTCGGATACGGGAACTGCAAGGTTGATCATAATTTGCGCGAGTTTTGGTGGCAACATACCAACGAATGCGTCGCGTTTAGGACGGCCTTGATCGCGGAGGGCGAGGGCGGTGATGTTTTGAGCACCTGTGCTTTCGGCGACAAGAACACGGCCGTTACGTGCCCGTACGACAAGTAACTCAACTTTATTAGCGGATAAGCCTAGTTTATTGTGGTGTGACGTAGCGGTGTTTAGGGCGACGTCAGGGTTAGGGATAAGGCGTAGACTGCCACCTTCACTCTTTTTGAGCTTTTGTTTTAGGACGATACCTGTTTTTTGCACTTCTGCTGGCGTCACATCAAATCCGTACGCGCTAATCCCTAACGTAATCTTGCCGTCAAAGCTTGCCCATTCCTTTGAATATGTTTGAATAATTTTTGTGCTCACATCGCGCCAGTCGGCATGCGTTAGTTCGATGACAACGTGCCCGGTTTTTTGTGTTCCGCCTAAACGGCTGACGGAAAGCGAGTCAGTTGCGACAGTCGCGGATTGATCAGAAAACCAGCGGGTTTTCTCGCCGCCATATAAATGTTCAAGCTCAGCCATACTGAGGGCTGGCTGTCGTCCCAAAATCGCAATATACATACTTGTAGTATATACTAGTCTTATGTCTTTTCGTGCATGGTTGAGTGTTGTGACGTTCATTCTCATCGGGGTGATTATTTTTTTTGCACGTCACGAACTCGCTCATGCGTGGCGGCTTTTGGAACAAGTCAATATTTGGATTCTTTTACTTTTGATACCGGGGCAGCTACTGGTCTATTTTGCTTCGGGTGAAATGATGTTTTCGTATCTTCGAGCTAAGAAGTCAATCGAAAAAGCCTCGCCGCTTGCACTTGCTCGCATGTCGCTTGAAATGAACTTCGTAAACCATATTCTGCCAAGCGGTGGCGTGAGCGGTATTTCATATATGGGCTGGCGGCTAGGTCACTTGGGGGTGTCGCCAGGTCGCGCGATCATGGCACAAATGGTTCGTTTCGCTATGGGCTTCGTGGCATTTATCGCGCTGTTAATCATAGCGGTTATTGTCGTGACGATTGACGGCAATATCAACCGATGGATTATTTTGGTAAGCTCGGCCCTCGCGGGACTTATGATAGGCGCAATAGTCGTAGGGGCGTTTTTACTAAGCAGCCATCGGCGTATGGTGGTATTTGCACGTTGGCTTACGAAGACTGCTAACCGCTTGGTCAAAAAGGTAACATTCGGACGCGTAAAAAGCGTTTTGATATATGAGAAAGTCGAAGTATTCTTCACCGAACTGCAGCACGACTATGATGCATTGATGCGGGATAAGCGGGTTCTTGCCAAGCCGCTTATGTGGGGTGTGGTCTATACGCTCGCTGATGTCTCGCTATTTATGATTACGTTCTGGGCTCTGGGCGAGCCGGTTAACCCAGCGCCGATTTTGATCGCGTACGGAGTGGCGACATCGGCAGCATTCTTTGTCGTGACGCCGGGTGGCGCAGGCGCGTATGAGGCGCTCATGGTAGCGTTCCTTGCGCTGGCAGGTATTTCGCAGGGTGCGGCAATTGCAGGTATCGTACTAACCCGTGTATTTGTTCTGCTTGGGACTATTGGGCTAGGATATCTATTTTATCAACATGCGATTATCAAGTATGGAAAAAGCAAACCCCCTACACTTTAGCGTTAGCGACTTTATCGCGCTAACGAACCAAACACTCGAATACGCGTATCCGAGTGTTGAAGTCGAGGGCGAAGTAGCTAGTTTTAAAGTTAATCAGGGAAAATATGTTTTCTTTGATATAAAAGACGCTGGTGGAAGCGTCGGCTGCTTTATGACCGTATGGCAACTACGCGTGCCAATCGAAGACGGCATGAAAGTGATCGTGACGGCAACGCCAAAACTGACCCAGTGGGGCAAATTCAGCCTGACGGTAAAAGCGCTCCGGCCAAGCGGCGAGGGGAGTTTGAAAAAGAGTTTCGAACTACTACGCGCAAAACTGGATAAAGAAGGGCTATTTGCGCCGGAACGAAAGCGGTTCCTACCTGCACTGCCCCAACATGTCGCGGTTATCAGTAGCACCCAGGCGGCGGGGTATGCTGACTTTATAAAGATTTTAGGCGACCGTTGGGGTGGGCTGGACGTTGACGTCGCGCACGTGCAAGTACAGGGAAGCGACGCACCCGATCAAATGATCCGCGCACTAAAATACTTTAATTCCCGCGAAATTCTACCCGAAGTCATAGTGCTAATCCGTGGAGGTGGTAGCGCGGATGATCTGAGCGCGTTTAACGACGAACTGCTGGTACGCGAAATTGCCGCTAGCCGTATCCCGACACTTGTCGGTGTTGGACATGAAATTGATGAAAGCCTGGCTGATCTCGCTGCTGACGTTCGAGCGGCCACACCAAGTAATGCCGCGCAAATACTAGTACCGGACAAGTCTGAAATTATACGTCGCGTCAGAAACCAGCTCCAGTCTCTCTTACCTCGCACCGAACAGGCGATTGAGGCTCGAAAAGGTGAACTTTATGCCAATCTTGACTACGCACTAACCCTAATCGAACGCCATCTTAACCAGCGTAGCGATCAGCTTGCCCAGCTACGACGGGTCATTAGCGAATTCGACCCCCAAAAGGTACTGGCTAGAGGGTACGCGCTGGTCCGAGGCGACATAGCAGTAGGTAAAAGCATCGAAATTGAAAAAAAAGATATACTAATCACAGCGGAGGTCCAACATGTCAGCAAAAAATAATCCTACGATTGCAGAAAAAACAGCGAAACTAAACGAATTGGTCGCGTGGTTTGACGGCGAAGATTTTGAACTTGAATTAGCGCTCGAAAAATTTACGGAAGCAGAAAAACTAGCAGCGGAAATTGAAACCGATCTCCAAGCGCTTAAAAATAATATTCAAACCGTTAAAGAAAAGTTCGATAAAGCGTCGTAATGTGGTGGTTTTGGCTCGTCGCTGCCATCGTCATCCTATTTGGGTTTGTGGTTTTTCGCGGCGCACCGTATGTTCCTAGCAAGAAAGGGGATATTAAGCGGGCCTTTGATGAACTTTATCCAATCGGCAAGCATGATCTGGTCGTCGATATTGGGTCTGGCGATGGTGTTGTGCTACGGCAAGCGGCAATTAGGGGCGCGAGTGCGGTGGGATACGAATTAAATCCTCTTTTGGTGCTGATTTCACGATGGTTTTCCAGGAATCAGCCTAATGTGAAAATTCACCTGGCTGATTTTTGGTCGGCAAAACTACCAAATGCGACGACGGTCGTGTACACGTTTGGCGAGTCGAGAGACATTACGAAAATGGCAAATAAAGTTGCTCGTGAGTCAAAACGGCTAGGGAAGCCCCTGATGTTTATTAGCTATGCATTTGAAGTTCCGCACCAAACGCCGGTTAAAAAAATAGGCGCGCACTACCTGTATAGGTTTGACCCTTTACACACCCCGGAAGCACAAGTATAATAACGCCATGACGACATATAAACATAAAAATGAATTTGGTGGAGTAAGCGGTTCTCTTATCGCTATCATTGGGCTAACAATTCTTGTTCTAGGGGCGGGATCGGCGGCTATCTGGGCATATGTAAACTATAACGAGCAAAAAACAAATGTTGACGGTAAGGTCGACCTTGCAGTAGCCGAAGCTAAAAAAGAGCAAGCCGATAGTGATGAAGCAAAATTCGCCGAACGTGAAAAAGAACCCAACCGGGAGTTTGTTGGACCTGATGACTACGGACGTTTGACATTTATATATCCAAAAACCTGGAGCGCGTATATCGCTCAGGACGTGACGAAAGGCAAAGGAACTTACGAAGCCTACCTTAATCCTGTGACCGTGCCTCCCGTAAGCGCTACGCAGCAATATGCGCTTCGTGTGTTGGTCGAAGAGAGGGACTATGGTCAAGTTGTAGGGTCTTACGATGCTCTTGTTAAAAAAGGTGATCTAAAAAGTAGTGCAACAAGTGCGAATGGCCAAAATGGCACGCGCATTGACGGCAGCTTTACTAAAAATATTCGTGGCTCTGCCGTGATCTACAAGATTCGCGATAAAACGATTACCCTTCGTACTGACGCTGACACATTCAAGCCTGACTTTGAAAATATTATCAAAACGATAAAATTTAACGGCTAACGCTTGGGACTGAATCCCCAAACCTGATACACTATATATAGTATGAAGGGGCGCATAGGGGAGAGTGAAATCAAACAGGACGGGTCGCTTTTTGGTGACCTGTCTTTTGTTGTTGCGGCAGCACACGAGCTAAAAGCGCCACTCGCCCTAGTTCGTCAATTATCCCTTGCGCTTGAGGCCGATGGCCTGAGTGACATCGACAAACAGCGAATGCTACGACAGATAGTCCTGACGAGCGAACGAGCGCTACGACTAACGACTGATCTGTCACGTTCGTCGCGTTTAGAGGATAGTTTGTTTGATGTCGAGCCGCTTAATCCCCAGCAAATTTGCGAAGACGTGGTGCACGAACTGTTACCGCTATATGCAGCTAAGGGACGTGAAATTAGAGTCGCGAGCCATCACCGGTCACATCTAGTTGTGGCAAATCGTGATCTTTTACGGCGAATTATGCTCGGTTTTGGTGATAATGCGCTTCATTATGCTGATTCTACCGTCCCTGTTGAGCTACGGGCAAATAGCTGCGAAAATGGTTCGAAAATACGCCTAGCGGTACGCGATTACGGCCCTGCGATACCTGTTGATATCTGGGAACGATTACAGGCGCAGCTCGGCACTGGGGCGCAAACACTTCACGCCCGGCCTGGCAGTAGCGGGCTCGGGTTATATGTGGCGGGGCAATTTGCCGCAGCTATGCATGGAAAGATTGGTGCGACAAGGCATCGCGACGGTGCAACGTTCTACGTTGATTTAAACGCATCGACGCAGTTGAGTTTATTATGACAAAAACACCTATGATCCTTGTTGTCGAAGATGACGAATGGATGGCTGAACAGCACGTCCGGACACTGCACGAGGCAGGGTTTCGAGCGGAGCATGTTCCGCATGCGCTTGCCGCAATTGATAACGTCGATACGAAACGTCCCGACGCGATTATTTTAGACGTATTTTTATCAGGACCAAATGCGTTTACCTTATTGCATGAACTGCAATCTCATAGCGACCTAGCGGTTATCCCTATTATTCTATGTACGAATAGTGCTGACGATATTGCCGCAGAGGACCTAGAGGCTTATGGCGTGGCGCGCGTGCTAGACAAGACAACGATGAAACCGACGGACTTGGTGGCCGCAGTTAAAAAGGTCTTATCGTGAGCGGGGTGCGCACACGAGCAATTGTGCTGCGCCGGACAAATTATGGCGAAGCCGATCGGATTTTGCAGCTTCTAACTCCTGACGGCAAAAAAAGCGTCATGGCCAGGGGCGTTCGTCGGGAAAAAAGCAAACTTGCCGGTGGAATCGAACTATTTGCTGTCAGTGACATCGTTATTACCCGGGGCAGGGGGGAATTAGGGATACTAACGTCAGCACGCTTAATCCAGTTTTACAGACATATTCTAGAAGATTATGACACGATGCAATTTGGCTATGAAGCCGTTAGATTAACTAGCAGTGCGAGTGAAATGGTAGATGGCCCGGAATGGTACGATGTGCTAAGTGAAGTCTTGATGGCATTAGATGTTTTAACTATTCCAAGACCGCTCATCCAGACATGGTTTTACTTAAGGTATGCGGGATTGCTTGGATATGAGCTGAGTCTGTTTAATGACGTCGATGGCCAGCCGCTAGCTGCCGATAAATCCTATATGTATGATGTCAGTGAAAAAGGTCTACGCGCTAGTACGAGAGGCGAATTAACTGCCGACCATATTAAGTTTTTGCGCCTAATGAGCGTGAAGCCAATTCAGGCTTTAGCGCAAGTTGGGGGGATAGAGCAAATTCTACCTGAATGTTTGCAGGTGGCGCGTCAACACGCTGCAATTTAAAGTGTCTAAAAGTCGAACACCCGCCCTGGGGATACCAGGGCGGGCGGGTTGGAGGGTGATGACCATCATGGGGTCGGGCCAATGCGGCCAATCCACGTCGTGAATCGGTTGCCGTCGGTGTAGGTCAGCCAGTCGATCAGACGACAGCCCGGCCGACCGAACGCTTCCAACAGGGCGACTGTGAAACGTTCTCCATGAGTGAGATGATTCTTGCTTTCACGGAGATCCCTGATGAGACGGGCAATCATGGGTAGATCTTCAGCCTGCATCAGGCACGCCTTGAGCCAGTAAAGCGTGTTTTGGACTGCCAGTCGAGGGTGCGGCTTAGCCAAAAGACGCACGTAGAAGTCGGCCATAATGAAGGCTCGAACTGCTTCGTCATATGAGCCTTCGGCATACTGCACACGGCCAGTGACCGTTTGCAGCCTCACAAGCCGCACAGGGTCGTTGGCATGTAGCTTCCGGACCTCTTCGAGCTTGCCTGGGATCTCGTGTACGTCGTGCCGTTCTAGGGCAGACCGTAGAGCCTGTTCCCGTAGTGCATCACCTTTTTCCAAGTGCGAATCCAACATATTTTTCTCCAAGAGAATAGACGAATGGATCTTTTATATTATATCATAAAAAAAATGGTTTCGCAATGTCTACAATCTGTTATAATAAAGATAATTATGGCAAAAGATACGAAATTAGAAGACATTGTTTCACTCGCGAAACGTCGCGGGTTTATTTATCAAGGCTCTGAAGTATATGGCGGACTTAGCGGTACTTGGGACTACGGCCCACTAGGCGTAGCGCTAAAGCGCAATATTATGAATCTTTGGTGGACGATGTTCGTCGACGAGCGCGACGACATGTATGGCGTTGATGCGGCGATTTTAATGAACCAAAGAGTATGGCAGGCGAGTGGTCATGTTGATACGTTCGTCGACCCTTTAGTCGAAGATACGCTAAATAAACGCCGTTACCGTACTGACCACATCCTCAAAGACAAAGGTATTGATCCGACTGGCATGACGATGGAGCAAATGGACGCTGCGATTAAGGAAAATGGTATCAAAAGTCCTGATGGCAACCCGCTGAGCGAATCCCGTACATTCAACATGATGTTTAAAACGCACGTTGGACCTGTTGTGGATGAGAAGTCGGTCAGTTATCTTCGTCCTGAAACGGCACAGGGAATATTCACGAACTACAAGAATGTGCTCGATAGCTTTTATCCTGATTTACCCTTTGGCTTAGCGCAGCAAGGCAAGGCTTTTCGTAACGAAATTAGCCCTCGCGACTTTATTTTCCGTTCGCGTGAGTTTGAACAAATGGAGATTGAGTACTTTGTTGATCCAACCAAATGGGAAGAATCTTTTGAACACTGGCGTCAGCAAGTGTGGAAATGGACCGAAGCACTTGGTCTGCCAACCGAGTCTGTTCACGAACTAGAAGTCCCAGACGAAGATCGCGCTCACTATTCAAAACGAACGATCGATTTTGAATTTGATTTTCCAATCGGCCGTGAAGAATTGCTAGGTCTAGCGTACCGTACTGACTTTGATCTCAAAAATATTCACGACAACAGTGGTAAAAGCATGGAATATAACGTCAAAGGGACGAATGAAAAGCTCATTCCGCACGTGATTGAGCCTTCATTTGGTGTCGAGCGCGCACTTATGGCAGTTCTGTCTGCTGCTTATACCGAAGACGAAGTAAACGGTGAAAAGCGAACCTTCCTGAAACTTCCAGAACACCTGGCGCCTGTAAAATATGCAGTTTCACCACTCCTTAAAAACAAGCCTGAACTTGTCGCAAAAGCCCGTGAAGTGTATAAAGCGCTCAAAGCCAAACACGGAAAAGTAATGTGGGACGACAACGGCAATATCGGTAAACGCTACCGTCGCCAAGACGAAATCGGGACGCCGTACTGTGTTGTGATTGATTTTGACACGCTAGAAAATGACACGATTACAGTTCGTGAACGTGATACGACTGAACAGAAGCGAATTTCGGTAGGCGACCTCTTGGATCAATAGGCTGGAATTTGATCAAGCAACAGCGCTAGAGATAGCTGATAATTTCGACGGGTTTTTGGTTTTCGATAGCATCGTTAATGTCGATAGTTTGTAGAAAAGCAGGCAGAACGTTTTCCTTCGCCGGATCAATAAAGTTCATATTCTCAATCTCTAATTCGCCATGAGTTGTCTTTGCAAGATCAACGGCTGTATAGTCGTCGGCATTTTTAATGTGAAAGAAAAACTCAAGGTGTTCTTCACTGCCATCAATAAGCTGTTGAATAAATAAAAGGTTACCTATATCGGGCATCACGCCAGTCTCTTCGGTCATTTCGCGGCGCAGGCCATCTGTCAAACCTTCGTTGGGATCAAGACCGCCGCCTGGCGTACACCAAAAGTCACGGCTTTTACCATCTTTTCCTGGCTTCAACTGCTGGCAAAGTAATTTGCCATCTTTAAAGATAATACCTCTTACCGCAATTCGTCGTGCTATCATATTAAATAGATTGTAACAGAGAAAGCTAAGCTGGGGAAGTATGTCAGAACGATTTAAAACGACAGCCGAGATATTTGTAGCACGACACGGCCAGAACGAAGACAATGCCAACGGAATTTTGAACGGGCATCGGGATTTACCCCTGACGGATATTGGCAGACAACAAGCACGCGAGTTAGGTGAAGGGATACTGGCTACGGGACTAAAGTTTGATGCGATATATAGCTCTCCGCTTTCTCGCGCGTTAGAAACAGCACAAATAGTCAGTGAAATTTTAGGTATCAAAAAAGATCCAGTCATCATAGACGAACTTATTGAAAGGGATTTTGGTGTTATGACAGGCCAACCCATCGATAAGATTGAAGAAATGTGCGCCCCTCGCATCTTAAAGACGGAGATGATTTCCTACTTTCTCGACCCCAAAGATGCCGAGACTTTTCCAGATTTAATAGTACGTGCATCAAAAGCCATAGAGGAAATACGCACGCAACAACCTGCTGGAAAAGCATTGGTTGTCTGCCACGGTGATCTCGGGAAGATGTTATATGCAGCCGTGTCTGGTACGGGATGGGAAGAGACACTCAAAAAATTCCATTTTGGCAACTGTGAACTAATAGAGCTTGAGCCAAACGGAGAGACGCACGTTATCAAACTCGAACAATATAATTCGTAAACGAGGTACATATGAAATCTGAAATTGAAGTAAAATTCCTAAATGTTGATTTTGATCAAGTTCGTGCAAAGTTGCGAGAACTTGGTGGAGAATGCGAGCAGCCGATGCGTTTGATGAAGAGGGTGACTATTGAAACGCCAGAGCTGCTACGGAAAAAATCGTATGTACGCGTTCGAGATGAGGGCGATAAAGTTACGCTAACGTACAAGCAATTCGATTCTTTATCGGTTGATGGGGCGAAAGAAATCGAGATTATCGTCAGTGATTTTAAAGATACCGTCGCGCTGCTAAGCGCTGCAGGTTTACCACATATTTCCTTTCAAGAATCCAAACGCGAGACCTGGAAACTCCGAGCTGTAGAGGTGGTATTGGACGAGTGGCCATGGCTAAATCCCTATATTGAAATTGAAGGGGAGAGCGAAGCCGAACTAAAAGATGTCGCTGGAAAGCTAGGCTTTGATTGGAATGACGCGGTATTTGGAGGCGTAACGATCGCCTATCGGGCGCAGTATCCTCATATCGATCCGGGTGACACCGTTGGGCGAATTGCCAAGATTAAATTCGGCGACCCGGTCCCGGATTTCTTACAGGCTAAGGTATAATTATGCTTATGAAAGCAATCTGGAACAACACGACCATCGCCGAAGCACCTAAAGAAGATCTCATCCGTATTGAAGGGAACTGGTATTTTCCGCCCGAAAGTATACGCAGGGAGTATTTTTCAGATAGTGACCACCGGACTGAATGTCCTTGGCGGGGGCATACCTATTATTACGACGTTACCGTGGATGGTAAGAAAAATGAATTTGGCGCGTGGTACTTTCCAGAGCCAATGGACGGTTCAATTGAGCGGGTGAAGAAAGATTTCACGGATTACGTGGCGTTTTGGAATGGTATAGAAGTCACGGAATAGCGTTACATATTGTTTTACTGACGCTAAATAGGTATAATGAAAGTATCTAGTGGAGGATACGACACGCTATGGATGACGAAGAAGTAAGGCGAAATACTACTCCGTCCGACCCTGTGCCCTCTGTCCGCCCCTCAACTTATGAAATGCTCGTGGATAAAAGTAAAAAACTTGGCCGTGGGGCAACCACCGCATCCCAGGCTGTTCGCAATATCTTAACCCAAGACATACCGTTACCGTCAGCCGAACGGCTGATTGGTACTATTCCACAACTAATGCTTGCAAGGGATAAAAAACAAAAAGAGTTGGATGATGCCGATCGGCTCAAGAAAGCGGTGAAAAAATCCCACCAAGTGCTTGCAAGCACCAGAACGGTTTTTCCTATGACACTGTTCCCGGACAGCGTCATCGTGGACCGCACAAAAATAAGCATTATAAAACGCGATTTCTTCTGGACCTCAAACGTTATCAGCTTTCAGATCGAAGACTTATTGAACGTATCATGCGCGGTGGGGCCAATATTCGGTTCAATTACCATCGCGAGCCGTGTTATGAGTACTGTCGACCACTTTTACGTGAATTACCTATGGCGAGGCGACGCCCTCTTTATCAAGAGCCTGATACAGGGTCATATTATTGCCAAAAATAACAAGCTCGAGACCGACCATCTGACGCGCCAGGAAACGATCGATACGCTACTCGAACTTGGTACTGACTCCGATCGTTAACGGTTTTTATAGTCTTCGCGAATGACGTATAGTGGAATAGAGATTATGTCATAAGGGGGAATTATGGTGAATACAAATTTTAGTGGACTTAAAGCGGTATTTTTTAACGGCACGCTAAAAAAGTCGCCCGAAGTAAGTAATACAGAAGGGTTATTAGAGGCAAGCCGGCTGCTAATGGAAAAACATGGGGTGAATACTGAAGTTATTCGCACTATTGATCATGATATCGCAACTGGCGTTCAGCCTGATATGCGCGAACATGGCTGGGCTACTGATGAATGGCCTGAAATTTATAAAAAAGTGCGAGCGGCGAATATCGTGGTGATTGCCGGTCCAATCTGGCTAGGCGACAACAGTTCCCAGACTAAAAAAATCATTGAACGCTTATATGCGAATTCTGCTGAAACGAACGAAAAAGGCCAATGGGCGAATTACGGCAAAGCTGGCGGATGTATTATTACGGGTAACGAAGACGGGCTGAAACACTGTGCTATGAATGTCCTGTATAGCCTGCAACATATTGGGTTTACTATTCCACCACAGGCTGACGCGGGTTGGATAGGAGAGGTCGGGCCTGGGCCAAGTTACCTCGATAAGGATTCCGGCGGGCCTGAAAACGACTTTACTAACCGCAACGTGACGTTTATGAGCTATAATCTAATGCATACGGCGCAGATGCTAAAAGATAACGGCGGCATTCCAGCGTACGGCAATTTGCCTGATCAATGGAAAAAAGGCGAACACTTTGGTTTTTCTAATCCTGAATATCGATAAATAAAAGGAAACATATGATTACATATTACACAGACGGGAGCGCCAGCCCAAACCCTGGTCCCGGTGGCTTTTCAGTGATCAAAGAATTGCAGCCGCATATTTTAGGTAGTGAAGCGGGTGATACGACCAATATCCGCATGGAAGGCAAAGCAATTGTCTCAGCGCTAAAAGACGCAGACGGCGAAGAGTGCCAAATCTTCACTGACAGTGAATTTTGGATTAACGTTATTACGAAATGGTCAGTGGCTTGGGAGAAAAATGACTGGAAAAAGAAAGGTGGCGAAATTAAAAACCTCGACATCGTTCAGGAGGTCTGCCCACTATATCGACAAAGCAAAGCGACACTTACATGGGTACGCGGGCACAATAATGACGAAGGTAACGAACTTGCCGACGAATGGGCAAACAAAGCCCGGGAACGACGAAAAGAATTCATATGAGAGAAATAGAGATCAAGGCGCGAGTAGCGGGTAAGAACGCGCTCATAGGTATTTTAAAGAAACAGGATATTACCCTTAGCGATGCCGTTACCCAGCGAGATCAGGTTTTTGGTATCGAAGGGGCATTTGGGGGAGACGGCCAGTCAAAGCCTTGGCTTCGCATCCGAACGGAGACCAAAGGTGACTCGACTAAACAAATCTTTACGCTTAAAAAATCGGTGACGAGTCAGCTAGATAGCATTGAACATGAAACAGAGATTGCTGATGAGCAAGAACTTGCAAAAATTATTGAACACATTGGTTTTACGCCATATTCTGACTCAACAAAAACACGCCAAAAGGCGCAGATTGGTGAAATCGAGATTTGCGTTGATAGCGTCAATGATCTGGGTGATTTTGTCGAGGCCGAAAAGCTAACAGCCGAAGATGCGGATATCGATAAAGTGACCAATGAGCTTTGGGGCGTTTTAGAGCAATTTGGCATTACGCGTAGCCAGCAAGTAACTGATGGCTATGACGTCATGCTGCGAAAATCCCAAGGTCTCGAAGGATAGGTATGGCAGAATTCGCAAGCACGGGTGGCATTATTTTAAATGGACGCGAAATTAATGGCCGCACTTATACGCGTGATGATGGGTCATACGAAACACTTGATTTAAGTGATGTCGCTGCTGGTGATATTGTGTCGGTTATAAATAGCAAAGGCAGAAAATACCAGTTTCTTAGACTGGATCATGAGGAGCATGCTTCGTCTCTGAACGGGTGGCAGATGATAGCTGAATCGGAAGATAAGTTTGGTAGTCGTGCGCTTAATCTTGTTCTTTCAGACAGTGAATCATTCTTGACCCCAAGTGTAGTCTTAGACGAACGCACGGAGTTAGGAGTGGTTGATTCTACAGTAGCACCACACATAATTGTCAGCCTAGGACGGGTAGCAGCTATTTTGCCGAGTAATCTGCCAGATATAGCAGCGAATCCTGTCTTTCATGCAAATGCAGCATAATATTTATTATGTTACACTAAAATAGTTCAACTAATATCAAGAGCGCGACGAGGGACTGGCCCTATGACTCGCCGGCAACCAGTGCAATTGCACAAGGTGCCAATTCCAGCCTGAGATTTCAGGAAAGATATGCGTCTTTTATAGATGATACTCCTTTCCTGGGCCTCAATAAGGACAGATAAAGGAGTATTTTTATGTCTGCAACTACAACCAAATTTTACCGAACCGCCGAAAGCGTGTCGCCCGGACATCCTGACAAGATTGCTGATCAGATATCTGACGCGATTTTGGACGCGCATTTAGCCCAGGATCCCAAGGCGCGCGTGGCGGTGGATGTCGCGGGTGGTCACGGTAAGATTTTCGTGACCGGCGAAGTAACCTCAAAAGCAAAAAACGTTGACGTATCCGCAATTGTAAAGCGTTTAGCGGGCAATGTTGAAGTGATTGAGCATATTGCCGCGCAGAGTCCCGAGATAGCCGCAGGGGTCGATACGGGCGGTGCAGGCGACCAAGGAATTATGATTGGCTATGCTACAAACGAAACGTCCGAACTTTTGCCATTTGAAGTTGTTTTGTCGCGACGCTTGAACCAGTTTTTATACGAACGCTGGCCACATGATGGTAAAACGCAGATTACAACGGATGGAGAAACGATTGTCGGGGTTGTCGCAAGTTTCCAGCACGCTCCTGGGGATAAATTACGTGCGGCGGTTGACGAGTGGTTAGCGGATTATACCGTTAGCGAAGACGTGCGTATTCATGTTAATCCAAGCGGCGACTGGAATATTGGTGGATTTGAAGCTGATGCTGGATTAACTGGACGTAAATTAGCAGTAGATAGCTACGGTCCGCGTATTTCACTTGGCGGTGGCGCGTTTAGCGGCAAAGACCCAAGCAAGGTTGACCGAAGTGCGGCGTATATGGCGCGTAAAGTCGCGGTCGATTATTTGAAAAAACGAAATGCTAAAGAAGTATTTACGCGTTTAGCCTATGCGATTGGCGTAGCTGAACCGCTAGAAGCAACGGTTATTATTGATGGAGAGCACGAAGCTATTACAGGTTACGATCTAACGCCAAACGGTATTATAAATGCCCTTAACCTGAAACGTCCCATCTACGAAGAAACTGCTCGTTACGGACATTTTGGGCATGAATTTGATTGGGAAAAGTAACTACCGAATATCTGAAGCTTGCGACCAAATCAGATCGAATAATTGAATTTGTTG
>DATHGB010000028.1 GCA_035317825.1 Candidatus Saccharimonadales bacterium
CAATACATTAAATATTTGGGGAAGTTCATCCAGTGAAGTAACACGGAGGAAATGGCCGAACTTTGTGATGCGGGGGTCGTTTTCGACTTTGTGATTGGTTTCGTACTCGCGTGCTAAATCTTCGCGGCCCATCTCTTTAAATTCTACGGCAGCATCACGACCGCCATATTTAGCGCCCATACTGCGGAACTTAATGAGGTTGATTGGTTCTGAGAAACGGCTAAGGCGTTTGCTGAGATAAAAGATCGGGCCCGGGTTAAATATTGCCTGGAGGATAATAAGTACGAGGAAGAGGGGCGAGAGCACGACAATAAGTACTACAGAGACAATCGCATCGAAAATATGTTTAGCAATTGCTCCCCATCCGATGAGGGGTGTTTGACTGACTGATATCATCGGGTAACCCAAAAAGACATCGACTGTGTTCTTGCCTGCATAAAATTCAGCTTCACCTGGAATGAAATTATAGCTAATGTGGTTAATCTGTGCAGCATTAAGAATCCGCTGATTTCGATCGGTTGAATCGTATAGGTCAGTTTGGATAATCGTTGAAATACGCAGGCCATTAATTTGCTTTAAGGCGCTATCAACGGAGGCAAAATGTTCTATGCCTAGGCCTACAGGTACGACGCTTTTTGGTCCGGCAATAGCTACGATGTGATAGCCGCTCTTGTGGGTTTCGGCCAGGTTTTCGGCAATGTCACGTGTTGCATCGGAATTACCAATAATCAGTACCCGGCTTGTTCCTCTGCCTAGCCTAAATAAGAGGCTTCTGACAAAGCGTAAAATCTCGCGTTCAAATACAAGTAGCAAGAAAGAGATACCTAAAGCGTACGCAGCAACCAAACGCGCAGGGAAAAGGTGTTTTTCGCTGATATATTCCCAGCCGATGACTAGTAAAATACCAATAAACGCACCAATGGCGATCTTGCCCCACTCAACTAAGCGACGATTGTAGGTGTTTGACTGGTAAAGTCCAAGTGTCGCGAAGATCAAAATCCAAAAGGGGATAATCACTAGGAAACTCGTAAAGTAATCGTATGCGTATACTTGATTCAGTAGAGGACGGGGGTCGTATTGCACACGCAGGACATAGGCAACTCCAAAGGCAAGAAGGAGTATCAGGAAGTCCGCAATAACTAAGACAAAGCTATAAAATTTCGTATTCTTTGATGGCATCTATGGCTGCTATTATACCACTTTATCTAGTACACTAGAGGTAATGAAAGCGACAATTCTAGAAAAGATCTATGCCTGGATTCTCATCGTTATCCTGGGAGGAATCGTATTGCACGCGCCACTTAGCGTTGGGTTTGGAACGCTTTTCCCTGATTATGATCTGTTGATCAAGTCCTGGAAGGAGATATTGATGCTGGTTGCGACGGTTTTAGCTGTCGTTATTGTATCTCGCCGCCAGCTTTGGGGTGAACTAAGCAAGGACATTATATTTCGCCTAATCGCTGCATATGGTGCGCTTCACCTTGTACTGGCAATGCTTTTTTATGGAAGCACAGTTCAAACGGTTGCTGGTCTGGCGATTGATCTTCGATACGTTCTTTTCTTTAGCCTAGTGTATGTACTTATAAAAATAGTACCTGGCTATCGAAAAGTATTACTACAGGTTGGCGTGGCAGGCGCGGTCGTTGTTGTTGGCTTTGCCGTCGTGCAGCTCTTCCTTCCTCCGGATATATTGAAGTATATAGGGTATGGTAAAGACACAATCCAACCATACTTAACGGTTGATTTGAACCATGAATTTATACGGGTGAACAGCACGCTTCGCGGGCCGAATCCACTCGGGGCGTATGTCGGTATTGTGCTTGGATGTCTTGCGGCGGTCTGGGTTAGTGGACGATCGGTACTTGCAGGGACAAAGAATAAAGTCATTGTCGGACTAGGAATTATTGCATCGCTGATTGCGCTATGGATTACCTATTCAAGGAGTGCACTTGCTGCTGCGGTGATCATCATTGGAGTGGTAGTGGGGATTGGTGCTGCTAAATACCTGACTCGCCGTACATGGATTACTTTGGGCGTGGTTGCGGTTGCCCTTGCTGGTACGTTATTCCTTGTTCGTGATAGTACGTTCGTATCAAATATCTTGTTGCATGAAAATCCAAATGGCGGAAGCGCAACAACTTCGAATGATGGTCATGTTGATTCGGTTGTGGCTGCAACGGATAAAATAGCAGAACAGCCATTAGGAGCGGGTATTGGCAGTACGGGTTCGGCGTCACTTTACGGCGACAAACCGTTTATTATTGAGAATCAGTATTTATTTATCGCTCATGAAGCTGGTTGGCTTGGCCTGATTTTATTCCTTGCCATTTTCGTTTGTATTATGATGAGACTATGGCGATCCAGGCAGGATTGGTTAGCGCTCGGGGTTTTTGCAAGTGGAATAGGACTTGCCTTAATCGGACTACTGCAGCCTGTATGGGTAGATGATACGGTATCAATTGTATGGTGGGGATTAGCGGCAATCGCAATCACCGGGGGAAAATATGCTAGAGACACGACCAAGCAAAAAACAACGCGAACTTCTTAGTTTTATCGACGGATTCATTAAAGGCAATGGGTACGGCCCAAGCTACCGCGAGATTATGCGGGCGCTTGACTATAAATCAGTTTCAACTGTGGCGGTGCATGTCGACGGCTTAATTACGAGGGGATTACTGTTTAAAAAAGACAATTCAGCCAGGTCATTAGAAGTGGTGGTCGCATCTCCATCTACGACTGACCCGCATATTAAATGGTTACAGCAAGAGATCAAAAAACGTGAAGAGAATGATCTGGAGCAGGTTAAAAAAGACGCAGTGGTCTTGAAGCAAGCCCTCGCGATTTTGGATACATCCAAAGAATAGCTTTTCATCTTGACCGAATTGAGGTCTGACAGGTATAATAACCTTTGTACTTTGAAAAATCGACATCCAAACACTTGGCGTTTAATCCGGCATAGCTCAGTGGTAGAGCGGATCGCTGTAAATTGCAGCCCGTCAGCGAAATCTGGCGGTGAAGAACGGGGTGAATTGCGGGAAGGCTACGTCTAGAAATAGATATGCGAATCCGCAGCCAAGCTCTATGAGTAATCATATTGAAGGTTCAGAGACTATTCCGCGAGGAAGTACCTCCGACATTGTCGGCGGGAAGCGCCCCGCACCCTAGCTTTTAAAGTGGGTGATGAGATAGTCCACGCCGCTATGAAAATAGCGGGTACGTGTAACGATTAGGTCGCTGGTTCGAGCCCAGCTGCCGGAGCCAAGTGTTTGTAGGTTGATGAAGTACGAGAAAGAAGTTGTTGATGTAATTGTTCGACAGCTTCTTTTTTGTGGAGGCCGAGTTCAATCTCACGGTGGCAGTTGGCGCAAACAAGGATACATTTCTTAAGCTCGGCTTCGATTGATACCTATGAACGCGAAAAACCACCACTGTTAATAGCGAATGATTTTAA
>DATHGB010000029.1 GCA_035317825.1 Candidatus Saccharimonadales bacterium
CGCTAACTCCGCAATCAATTGTTCATTTTGAAATCCATGTTATGGATATTCACCGTGCAATCAAATTTTATACTCAGGCATTTGGCTGGATTATTAAAAAGGATGGCCAGATGTGGCGGATTCATACTGGGCGATCAGAATATCCAGCTGGCGAATATATAGGGATCGACGGCAGTTTTATCCTTCGCCAACAACAAGACAATGACCCTACTAATCCCAGTGCGTTCGTCTGTATCGTTGATATCGCCAATATAGACACGTCCCTTGAGATTATTAAATCAGCAGGCGGTATCGTGACAGAACCTCGCCAAGCAGTTCCATACGTAGGCTGGAAAGCATACTGCAAGGATACCGAAGGGAATATTTTCGGCGTCCTACAAAAGGATTCGAGCGTGCGATGAGTCATCTGTTTGAAACAAAAGATTTACATCATTTGTTTCAAGGCGCAAAGTTACAGAGCATACCAAAAGGCGAAGTTCTCTACTCTTCCGATCAGCCCGACAAATTAAGCTTTATTATATCCGGATTCGTAAAATCTTATTTCATTGCACATAATGGCGACCTGGGGGTACAGGCCATATACGGAACGGGGGATTTATTTCCTCTGCCTATGATCTTTACGACGTTACTTCATCAAGATGTATATGAAGGACCAGAAATTTATTATTACGAAGCCATGACAAGTATCTGGATTAACACTATAGATACGGCGCGCTTACGGCAAATAACCGAATCTAATCCTATGCTTTATCGGGAGTTATTACAAAATGCTGGCCACCGATTCCGTTCTAATATTCAGTTCTTAGAAAATCTTCGCCTTCATGGCGCATACAGCAAAACCGCCCATCAACTTGCGTACTTCGGAAACCGTTTCGGCGAGGAAACAAAAGATGGCCTGCAGATACAACTTCCGCTTACACATCAGGATATTGCAGACATTATCGGAACGACCAGGGAAACGGTAACCGCAGCCATCATTAAGCTTCGGGATAAAAAAATAATAAAAACGGCTCGCACCATTCTTATACTCGACTTCGACAAGCTTGTTGCCGAAGCGTATTCGTGAAATTTTATACAGACATATATAAAAAGTACTGATTTAATAAAGACGTAAAGTGATAACCTCTGGGATGAGAGTAAAGGAGTATCACGTCATGAGTAGTGTGATTCTCGAAACGGCAAAATTAGACAAGGCGGTGAACGAGTTATGGTGGATAGGGATTATAGAAGCCACGTTGACACTCTTCTTTGGAATAAGCGCGATTTTTTGGCCAGGGATTACTTTGGTAGTACTCGTATATTTATTTAGCGCCTTTATTCTTGGGTTTGGGATTATCCAACTCGTCGTAGGGCTAATGAGCATCCGGCGACGAAGCTCATGGTGGGTGACAGTGCTGCTTGGCGCGGTTACCATTGGTGTTGGCGTTTATCTCGTACGCACTCCAGATATATCTTTCGCAACGTTTATCCTCTTGGTTGGATTCGTACTGATCGTTCGCGGCCTACTGGATATCATGCGCGCTTTTACGGATCGCGCAACAACCCGTGATTCAGTCTATAGAACCTTTCTCACGCTCGTCGGCGCGGCTGGAATAGTGGCTGGAATTCTTATCCTGCTTCAACCCGTGGCAGGAGGCGTCGCATTCGTATGGATATTAGGACTATACGCATTCATCATAGGAACGTTGGAAATAGTGGCCGCCTTTGAACTTCGCGCGGCACTCAATGAACCAGAGACTATTGATACGGCCTTGACGCCCGCGAAGGAGGAACCGTCCGAAACGCCACCAAAACGTAATAATAGAAGGCGATCAGGAGGCGCACGCGCAAACGCATAAGGAGTAGTACGCAGCAGAGGGGGAGTCATGGCAGCAGGAATTTGTGATATTGATAAAACGAGGCCAGCGACACGTATGGTTCGCGTCAGACAAAACGGACGATTAACGACATTGGAATTGTGTGACGAACATTACAGCGCATTACTCCAACAACAATCTATAACCTCACCGTTTGAATCACTTTTTTCTGGGTCAGATACCCTTGACAGCTTTTTCGAGAATTTCGCAGGGACGGGAATGACACGGACGCCTGGCGGACGATCAATTCCGATATCTGAAAACCGCGAATCCATAGATTTAGAGCAGTACCTGTCGGATCACACGAAAGACGTTATCCAAAAAGCCGCCAAAACCGCCGTTAGCCTTGGACGGCGTGAAGTAGACACCGAACATCTGCTTTATGCGCTGACAGAAAGTGACGTTATTCAAGAAATTCTAAAGCAGTTCAAGCTGAAGGATGACGACATCCGGGGATATATTGATGCCAACGCGCCAAAAGGTGAAAAGCCGCCCGAAGACCAGGAACGAATTGAGCTTTCCGTTTCACCACGGGTTAAGCAAGTACTTGGCAACGCTCTTCAAAGTTCGCAGGAATTAGGTCATAGCTATGTTGGCCCCGAACATTTGTTAGTTGCACTCGTTCAAGAAGATGAAGGCATGGCAGGGGAGATTCTACGACGATACGGACTGACGACAGAATCCTTACGGCAGGCAGTCGTTAAGGTTGTTGGTAAAGGCGCGCAGGAGGGGCGCGTTGAGCACGCCTCAACAACGCCTCAACTTGATAAATATTCGCGTGATCTAAGCGAACTGGCACGGCAGGGCAAGCTAGATCCGGTTATCGGGAGAGCTAAGGAAATCGAAACTACCATAGAGATCCTTGCAAGACGAACAAAGAATAACCCTGTCCTAATCGGCGAGCCAGGAGTAGGTAAAACAGCAATTGCCGAAGGGTTGGCGCAGCGAATCGTGAATGGCAGGATACCCCAGGTCTTACAAAGTAAACGTGTTGTCGAACTAAGCCTTACCGCTATGGTTGCAGGCAGTAAATACCGGGGTGAATTTGAAGAACGCATCAAAACAGTACTCGACGAGATTGTTGCTCACCAGGATGAACTGATTATTTTCATCGACGAATTACACACTGTCGTCGGCGCGGGGCAGGGCGGTGGTGAAGGCGGAATTGACGTTGCAAACGTTATGAAGCCGGCGCTTGCCCGTGGCGAACTTCATCTCATTGGAGCAACGACACTAAACGAATACCAAAAATATATCGAAAAGGACGCAGCGCTAGAGCGCCGCTTCCAGCCAGTATTAATACCCGAGCCAACCGTTGAACAAACGATTGAAATCCTCCGGGGATTACGTGATAGGTATGAAGCGCATCATAGGGTTAAAATCGCGGACGATGCTCTTGTCGCGGCTGCTGAGCTTGCCGATCGTTACGTTACAAACCGCTTCCTTCCCGATAAAGCGATCGATCTTATCGATCAAGCCGCAGCACGAGTGCGCATTGGTGCCGATACACATACCCAGGAAATGGATGATGTGGGTGACAAAATCGCAAAACAAACCCGCGAACGTGATTACGCCGTCAACCATAAGCAAATGGATGAGGCAAAAAAAATCAGCGAACAACTAGAAGGCCTCGAAGCTGAAAGGGATTCTCTTACCGATAAATGGCAAGCTGATAGGGGAATTACGTCTGAAGAGGTGCGTGTTGAACACATTGCCCAAGTAGTCTCGCGTATTACGGGTATCCCCGTTGCCGAACTTACCGAAGAAGAAAAAGATAAATTACTTAAAATGGAAGAACTCCTTCATCAGCGTGTCATTGGTCAGGATCAGGCGGTTGCGGCCGTGGCTGGCGCCATACGATTGGCACGTTCAGGCCTGAGGGAAGGTACGCAGCCTATCGCGACCTTCCTTTTCCTAGGCCCAACCGGCGTCGGTAAAACCGAACTAGCGAGGACACTTGCAGAAGTTGTCTTTGGAGACGAAGAAGCCATGATCCGCATAGATATGAGCGAATATATGGAACGGCATTCAGTCGCGCGACTTATTGGAGCCCCTCCGGGATATGTTGGTTACGATGAAGGCGGACAGCTTACCGAACGTGTCCGCCGTAAACCGTATAGTGTCATATTGCTCGACGAAATCGAAAAAGCGCATCCCGACGTCCATAATATCCTTTTGCAAGTTTTCGACGATGGCCGCCTGACCGACGGAAAGGGAAGATTAGTCGATTTCACCAACACGATCATTATCGCAACGTCTAACTTGGGGTCTGAATTGATCCAAGAAAACCTAACGCGTAAGGACAAGGAAAAGAGATCCTACGACGAGCTAAAAAAGGGCTTGATGGATATTTTGCGCATACAGTTCCGACCAGAATTCCTGAACCGGCTTGATGAGATCATCGTCTTTGACGCACTCGATAAAAACCAAATTAGAGAGATCGTTGAATTACGGCTGGAACGGGTCAAGCGTCTTGCGCGAGGCCAAGGAATTACTCTCGCCTTTGAAAAATCAGCCGTTGATTATCTTGCCAAGCAGGGTTACATGCCCGAATATGGCGCCCGGGAATTACAACGGCAAATTAAGATAGAGATCGAATCCAAGCTCGCCCAAGAAATGCTAAAAGGTGATATTAGCGAAGGGAGTACGGTACGAATTGCCCATGACACAAAGAAAGGTATCGTATTTAAAACGTAGCTTGCCGTAACAAACTAAAGATACTCGGCAATTAGTGCTTTCTTGCTACCCGCTAATTCCGCAGGCGTCCCTTCAAACATAATCTGCCCACCTTTATTTCCACCCTCAGGTCCAAGATCAATAATCCAGTCCGCACCACGAATAATATCGAGGTTGTGTTCGATGGTAATAATCGTGTTATTATCACCGACAAGACGGTCAATCAAATCACGAAGCCGGGAAATATCCGACATATGCAGGCCTGTCGTTGGTTCATCCAGGACATAGACACTGCCTTTTTTGTGCAGCTCGCTTGCAAGCTTAATACGCTGGCATTCACCACCAGAAAGCGTGCTGAGTGGCTGCCCGAGCGTCAGGTAGTCAAGACCTACATCGTGCATAGCTTGTAGTTTGTGAGCGATTTCTTTTAGGTCGAAAAACTCAATTGCCTGGGCAACGGTAAGTAGCAGCGCTTCCGAAATTGATTTGCCATTATATTTATATGCCAAAACTTCGTCCTTAAAGCGACGGCCTTCACAGACATCACAGACAATCTTCGAATCATCCAAGAATCCTAGGTCGGTCGTAATAACGCCAGCACCTTTACAGTTTTCACATGCGCCCTTGGAGTTAAAACTGAATAACCCAGCGTCCACTTTATTAGCGGCAGCAAACGCTTTTCGGATAACGTCCATAATTCCCGTATATGTCGCGGGGTTAGACCTGGATGATGTTCCGACAGGGGATTGGTCAACGACGATCGCGTTAGGATGCTGACGTAAAAATACCTGATTAATCAAGGAGCTTTTACCCGATCCAGCAACGCCGGTAATGACCGTAAATACGCCCGTTGGAATATCGACACTCACGTGCTGAAGGTTATTAACATGCGCATCGGTAATAGCAAGCTTTCCTGTTGGCGTGCGGAATTCGGACTTAATAGGCAATTGGTTATTAATATGCTTGCCGGTCAACGTGTCAGCTTTTAGCAGTTCGCTATACGTTCCTTCGAAAACAACTTCACCACCTCTCGTACCAGCAAATGGCCCGACATCAACGATGTGATCCGCAGCCTTAATAACATCTGGGTCATGCTCGACAACAATAACCGTATTGCCACGGTCACGTAATTTCTTAAGCAGTTCATTTAGCCGGTGCACGTCGCGCGGGTGAAGTCCCACACTCGGTTCGTCAAAAATGTACATGACGTCTACCAGGCTGCCATTTAGGTGTTTGACCATCTTTACGCGCTGCGATTCACCACCCGAAAGAGTATCCGTCGTACGATCCAGACTAAGATAGCCCAGACCAATCTCGACAAGATTCGAAAGTCGTTCACTAACGAGCTTCACGATAGATTTTGCCGCCGGGTCATCAATCTCTTTAATCACGTCAGCAAGCTTATCGACCTGCATACTAGAAAGCTCGGCAATATTGTATTTGCCAATCTTACAGGCAAGTGCTTTTTGGCTAATACGCGCACCGTGGCAAAGCGTACATGGGCCCATCGTAATAAACGGAGCGACTGCTTTTTGGGTGCGTTCCGACATAGTCTTTAGGTCACGCATAATGTATTTACGCGTGAATTTATCGACAACCCCTTCAAAGTTCAGGTTTAGGCCAGCACCCAAATTAACCTTTACGGGCTTGGAATAATAGAGATCATCAAGTTCTTTTTCAGTGAAATCTTTTAGTTTCTTATCATTGTCAAAAAGTTTCGACGATGCGACCGTACGGAAATACCACCCGTCAACGACGTAATCAGGCATTAGGATCGCACCCGAGTTAAGCGATTCATTCATATCAAAAGCAGCTTCAAAATCGATGCTTAATTTTCTACCTAGACCGTTACACTCGGGGCACATGCCTCCTGGATCATTAAACGAAAACAGGTTGGCATAGCCGACGTACGGCTTGCCTATGCGCGAAAACAACAGACGCAGGGCAGTCGATATATCAGTCACCGTACCGACAGTTGAATGTGACCCGCCGCCTAATTGTTTTTGGTCAACGATAACCGCCATACTCAGGTTTTTAATTTCCTCAGCTTGGGGCTGGGAAATGTGCGGCAAGAAATTACGCACGAACATGCTAAAGTTTTCATTCAGCAGGCGCTGCGCTTCAGCGGCAATCGTGTCAAAAACAATCGATGACTTGCCCGACCCGGATACGCCGGTAAAGATCGTTATTTTCCGTTTAGGGATTTTGAGCGTGACATCTTTTAGATTGTTTTCGTGAGCGCCGCGAATTTCAATATATTCTTGCATAGTCATTCTATTATTCCACAGCAAAGGGTTTTTGTCTTCGTAAACAGGATGGGCAGATATCTCCCTCATACATCGTGCTACAATCAGAGAGGATAGGCGGATGCCAACAGAGACAGTTCTGCACCGCTTGGCTAGGATATATTTATGAAACAACAACAGAAAACAGCTTCGCTCCATTCATATCACTGCGTATGCGGCAAACTGCTGTTCAAGGGGCTTCTTCTCGATAGTACCGTCCAAATTAAATGCAAAAAATGCGGTGAGCTAATGTCCTTCCAGGGCAGAAATGACCAGGCTGACACGGAAGATTATTACGCGCTCATGCTCAATCGTAACGGCGATGTCGTCAGCGCGAGTTCCAATATCCTGCAATTATTCGGTTATAAATTATCGGATCTTTTATCAAAAAACTATGCCGAGCTACTCCCCGTAGTCGCGGGTACCATTGCGCGGGCGAATTTTGAGCCGTTATGGTCACTCCGAAATAAAGAACACTATTTCTTCAGAAGCAAGGTTACGCATCGCAACAAAAAAGGGGAGGCCATAGCCGGCATTGCCCAGTCAAAGTTCATCGAAGCTCCAAATGGGACTTTTCTTTTCAATGTTTTCTACCCAATGGAAGCTAAGGTAAGCACTCGGGCCGAATCAGAGTTTTCGCACCTGCGTGAATACCCGTTCATCCTGCGGATTGGCGTGGATGGAATGTGTCTCGATGCGAGCAGTGTCCGCCAGCGACCATATAATCGTCCGAGAAGTGAAATTATCGGCAAGCCTTTTACGATGTTCATGCAGGAAAGCGTTGCCGTTCGCGAAACGTTTTTGCGCCAACTTCGCACGGGTAAACCCTTTGAGCTCCTAAACAAGAAATTCGAACGGGTCGATGGCAGCACGGTCCGTCACGATACGTATTTTGCACCGAACTTTGACAAAAACGGCGAATGTGTCGATTATTCCGTCTATGTGTTCGACTACGATTTACTAAAAAACCACGAGCGACAATTTGCCTTAGACCCAATCGTGTAGTATAAATATATACATAAGAGGTTCTCGAAACCCCCAACTCTGGCTTTTGAATTCTACAAAAGTATCCGTAATCTGACTAATAACCAAGGGGAGAACGAGAATGCGCCTAAAACGTAATAATAAACTACAGATTGCTGTCATAGCCGTCCTGGCAATAGGCGGTATCTCGTTTGGAGTATTCGCGTCCACTCCAGAAGCCCACGCGGCAAGCATCGCGCGCTACGTAGCGACGACTGGCACGAACGCAGGCGACTGTTCAAATCCAGCAAGCCCATGTCTAACGGTCCAGTACGCGGTCACGAATGCCGTCGCAAGTGACGTTATCAACGTTGCGGCAGGTACGTACACCGAATCCGTCGTAGTTAATAAAGCCCTGACACTAAAAGGAGCTCAGGCTGACGTTGATGCCCGCACCCGTTCAGCCACTGAAACGATCATACGCGTACCCGATGCCGGTGCGCTTGTTCCTTTCGGAATCCGCGTTACGGCAAGTGACGTGACAGTTAACGGCTTTACGCTTACTACCGAAAGCACGACCGACCAATCGCATGCGATCGAAGTTACCAGCGGTGGAGCAGCCAACTTAAACGTACAGAACAATATCATTAAAGACAATGGCTGGGGCATTTTCGCATACTCTACTACCGACATTAATGGCCTTCGCGTTAGCAAAAACCTCTTTACGGATAACGACCGCTCGGATACTTCAACGGATCTATACCTGACAGGAAGTGTCGGTTCGGACATTGAAATATCCGACAATATAATAAAAGACAGTGACAATGGGGTCAGCGCGCCAAAAACGGCGATAAACCTTGGCGCTGACGCAGGCCAGACGCTGACGAATGTCCGGGTTTTGCGTAATACCGTCAGTAATACCGGCGGATTCCTCGTGCTCCACTCTACTGATGGTGCTACGATCGAAGGTAACACTGCAACGAACGGATCAAGAACAGCGCTTTCGCTGAACTTAAAACTAAGCAACGTCACAATTAAGAATAACAGCCTGACAAACTTCAATTACGGTGCTGAGTTTAAGACTGATTTCCCAGTAGGAGGCGCGCCTTCGACTAACGTTACCTTCAGCGGCAATACGATAACGGGATCACAACAAGCCGCGGCGGCAATACGCGCTAATTCAATCGGTACAGGCATCGTATTTACGGGTAACTCAATCACGGGAAATCCGATTGGCATCCTAAACCAAAGTACAGTCGCCGTCACCGCAAACGATAACTGGTGGGGATGTAACGCTGGTCCTGGCAACGCGGGATGTGACCCAGTGCAGGGTAACGTCACTGTCGCCTCATGGACAGGCCAAGTAATCCCTGGTGTACCAAACACAGGCACGGCAGCTCTTTCCGCTTCACCAATCGTCGTAAGCGGCATAGTCGCGGTCCTGATTCTTGCCGGAGGAAGTTACGCTGTCTATAGACTCCGCCAATAGCCAAAAGAAGGGTAAGAAAAATAGCAAAAGACCCTTTGTAATACGGCCGAAGCGGCATACGAAGGGTTATCTTTTGCTGTTTGCCTGTATGCTAGTATGCGCTGCTAGCTTTGCCGGCATACAGTTCTTGCTCCAAAAACCTCATACCCCACCGGTACAAGTAACACCCGTAAAACAGAGTGAAAAGCGCGCGCCGGTTGTCGCAGCTCCGGCTATTACCGATACACAGCCCGATGCGCAATTTCTTTCTATCCCAAAAATCGGCGTCAAAAACGCGCCAGTCGTGCAACTCGGGCTTACGAATGACGGCGCGATGGACGCGCCAAAGAATAACACCGATGTCGGATGGTATGACGGAAGCGGCAGGCCGGGTAGCGGCAAAGGGTCAGCACTCATCGACGGCCACGCAGGAGCGCCGGGCATACCGGGTGTCTTCGTAGGTCTTGGACGTCTCGCTGTTGATGATCTCTTGACGATTAACGAGAAGGGTACGGTATTTACTTATACCGTAAAGAAAATCGAAACGCTCTCCGCCGAACAGGTAGATATGCGCAAGATGATGCGATCAATCGAACCCGACAAAGAAGGATTGAATCTTATTACGTGCAGCGGCGACTTTACGCCGTCTACGCAGCGATACAGCGACCGGGTACTCGTCTACGCAGTTCGCGTATAAACATACGTACTAATTGCTACTCCGTGTTTCCAAAATGGGCTACGAATTGCCGCTGCAGCTGTGTCGTAATAGCTACGGGATCATCACGATCCGAATCAGGAAGTGAGTCAACTAACGCTGCGGCCGTCTGCAAAGGACCAAGCTGCACATGCATGGTCTGGGGACGACCCAGTACGCCCCGGCCACGCACAGCCAATGCGCCAAGAAGCTGTACATTGGAAATTTTATCCAAAGAGTAGGGCGCTATGAGTATGTCTTTTCGCGTTTCTTCGGATATGTGCTGGATGATCCTGCCGACACCAGCCCTCCAGGGGTGAGTCCTTGCATCCACCACACGGCCGGTAGGGTGTATATTAACCGTACCGCCCTCTACTAGCTTTTCGCTCGCTATCCCAAGCGAACGCGTGTTAGCTTCCTCTGATTCGGCCAGAGTAAGAAGATAATGCCGGAAAATGACCCGGTTGGCTATTTCATAATTAAGAGGGTTAGCCCGGTCACGCGCAAGAATGCGTGGATATACGGGGAGGGCGTGCTGCTCGGCAGCCACGTGGCCCAATGACAAATATACTTCGCGTTGAACGTAAAATTTCGCAATATTAAGCATGTCAGTCCGGCCCATTTGACTTAATATATCCGTCAATGCGATAAATTCCCATTGGTTCTTGTGATCCCCGACAAATAAAATGCCTCCTGAATGATCCTGCAACTGATCAAAATCACCCTCGACGTCAACGGTTACGTGACCTTGTTGCAAAGTCTGGTGGATCGCATCGACAAAACCAACCGTGTTACCTAACTCCTCAATCTCCTGCAAAAATCGTGGCGTCCAACGACGGTCAGAATTAGTGAGACTTTGCTCGGGCTGAATCATAGTCATACTATAAGTGATTAGCCGGCAATCACAAAAGTCTGGTCGGAGCAGGTGGACAAAATAGTTTCCATCTTGGTATGTTCAGCAGGCGTCACCCAGAGACCATCGTACTCCGTCTTTATGACGACTTGATGTGCGACAAGCTCGCAGCTCTCGTTTTTATCCGGTGGTTCCCATTCGGAAATATCGTTATCGCTTTTATCCCTATTCACTGAAGTCTCGACAGCTAGCAGGTTAAGGCCATCATTCGCAAACTCTTTCCGCGTTTCAGGAGACCACTCTTGAGCTCCTTTTTGCCAAGCATCGCTAAGCGCCACGACGTGGTCTATCTCTATCTTTTTTCCTATTTCTTCAGGAGAAGAGAAAAAGGGAGTATCTTTGCCCGAATAAGGATCATGCAATTTGCCTGACAACACTTCACATTTTGGGCCTATAACGGTCTCGGTAAGGTCGCGTCGCAGAATAGTCTCTCTTGTACTACAGCCTTTGACAGTCCTCCAGCCACTACCAAATTGCTTATCACGATCATATTTGGTCTCCTCGTTCTCTGGTATGCTGTCCTTAATAGCCAGCAAACCTAAGTTACAGACAACTTCTGACATTGGAATCCGTATACCTTCCGCAGTTCGGGAAATAGGGGCGCACTGAATATCGGTAGCGACGTTCTTCTCTTCGGCACTAGTACTACATGCAACAAGGTTAGGACCAAGCGCAAGCGTCGCAAAAACAGCAGCAAGCCGCTGCTGGTTTTTTCGAGCGATCGCATATCGTTCAATCATTGAATATACTATAACATTTATTTTCTAATTTTGCAATAGGGCGCACCCTAGGCATCTACGCGTGTTACGTATCCTGTCATGGTCGCGAATCATATAATCCAATTACACTACCATTTTCTTTTAAGTGATGTACGAAACTAGTAAACAGAAGTGTCTGTTCTGAGCTTTCGTCATCAGCAGTTATCCAATATGACCAGTCTACTCCTTCTTTTGTGTCAAACTTATTCTCAGCGAAAACATTTACTGTCACATTGTAGTTTTGTTTCCTTAGCAGAGAAGTTTCATAAACAATGCTGTTCAACGTAGCTCGACGTTCGGACGTAGTGATGGCGATGTCTCCGCCGTTATCTGCCTTTCGATGACGATAACTACCTACGTTTAGAAGAACATCTCGCGTATCAAGAGATTTAGCCACCTCCTCAAGTAAGTAAGCGGGCGCAAATTCATCTGCAGACGTTATCTCTGAACGCTTATCATCATCGGGTGGATGCCACGGGAATCCTTGCAATCCCGCAACATCGACAAGTGAATTGTCGATGAGCCTCGTATACGCAAGAAGTTGCGATGCCTTGTCACTCACCCCGACTTGAGAGTCGAGTAAGATACCAGTTTTCCCGGCAGGAAATGCCTGACGAAGCGTTTTAAAATAACGATTGACCGAATAGGCAAAATCATCTGGACTACTATTGTTCCATGTTGGCTGTTGCGGTTCCGGGAAAGGAATCCATAATCCCATCATTGCATCAGTAATGCCGTTACTTTTCAGACGCATAAAATAGGTAGTCATCCAATCATCATAATAACCTGTAGCATATTCATGAAAATCAACCAAACCCCAATCAGAGTCAGGTTCCATAATAACGATTGGCGTAATGTGTTGCTTGTCAAAATCTTTCAGCCGTGCAGTCATCATATCTGCGGCTGCGTTTGCGTTAGGATCAGAGATTGGCATATTGGTAAAGATCATCATGTCATCAAGAAATGCTGAGCCACATACTTTTTCATATTCAGCAATCACTTTTAGCTGCGGGTCACTCGTAGTTGGACGTTCCTTCATGGCATCGTCTGAGCATACGGCGGTATCTTTATTCTCTATAGCTACAGTGGCATTCGTACTAAAAATATGGTTGCCGGTGAGTTGAAAAGTAACAATCTCCGACGTTATTCCTATACAAACAAGAAAAAGGATGCTGTAAACAATGAGATCCCTACGTTTCATGAAGTAGCTCCTTTGCGTGTCATCGTTCCCTTTTTCACCGAGATGCCTTTTCGATGCCATTTCTGCCAAGAAATTGCCTCCGATCGAAAAGTAGCTGCAATGGATTTCATAAGAGCAAGGTATTCAATCCACACTAGAGCGTAAAACATCATCCAGGTAAAAGGAAAGATGAAGATAATCCACCAGTTCCTAGCCTTTTCTGTGAATAGTCCGACAACGATATACATGATACCGATAAAGAGAGCGCCTAAAACTAATGAGCTATAGTCCCCAGTAATATAACTATATATAACAAGCAAAGTAAGTCCGAAAGGTTCAAAGAGTAACTGCAATTCAGCAAGCATGGCAAATGGGAGAATAAACCAAGTCAGCCATTGATTGTGATGAAGTTTTGTCGAGAAGAACATTCGTTTATATGTCAAGAATGCTTCAAAACGTCCCTTCTTCCATCGAAGACGCTGTCTAATAAGCCCCACGACAGTGTTTGCACCTTCGGTATAGCAAATTGCATCATCAGCGTAGACTGCTTCATGACCGTGATAGCGGGTGCGTAGCGACATTTCGATATCTTCCGTAATACTCGATGTGTCAAAAAGCCCAATCTGATCAAATACCGTATTTCTACGAAATGCCGCGCAAGCACCACCGTATATGTATTCAGCGCCCAGAACCGAGTGCGCACGCTTATGATAAAAACCGAATAGATATTCAAGCCGTTGAAGTAAATTGAGAAAACTAATTTCACCGGCAACCTTTACATTACCGACGACAGCGTCAACATTATCATCGCCAAAATAGTGGACAATATTCTTCACCATATGCCGATCAGCAATAGAGTCGGCATCGATAGTGATGATAATTTCACCGCGCGCTTTTCCAATAGCGTGATTTAGCGCCTTACCTTTACCTCCGTTGACTTTATAGTCATACACGAGCGATTTGGCGTCTAAACTAAACTTTTCGGCGTTGTCATTTTGAAATTTTTTAACAATACGATCAGTTCCGTCAGATGACCCATCATTAATCACGATGATTTCTATAAAGGGGTAGTCATTGTATAGCACCGACTTAACAGTCGAAAGTATACCAATTTCTTCATTCCAGGCAGGAACTAATACAGATACAAGTGGAGTATAAGGCTTATTTTTTCTAGACTTGGCAATTCGTAAACTACGTAGTGATTCTTTAACACGATGGAATGGTGCCGCAAGCAGGAAGAGTGTGTACTTGATGAGCAGAAGAGCTGCAAAAATACGTGTTAGATTGCGAATGAGCTCATATAAAAAAGTGTAGTCTATCATATACGTTCTCCTACTTTCACTAGTGATGCCTGAAAGGATTTTACAGAACCATCGGTATCGTTAATCATTACGACGATAATACGCGACGTATCAGCCTCAAGGCTTCTATCAATTCGGCTAGGATCGTCGCTCGTCTGAGAAACTTGATAGCCAAGCTGCCAGCCTTCAGTAGTAACGACATTAACAATATCATCATTCAGTACTTCACCTAGATGCTGGGTAGTCAATGTATTGTAGCGTAAATAAATCACAGCTTCACCGAAAACCTTTTGTTTTTGATCAGTGGTCACTACTGTCTGCGCTAGCCCTTTGCTTGCAAGCCAACCACTAGCGTTAAAGTGACCAGGAATGATATCAATATGTTGCTTCGTCTCAGATAGCTTGATTTTTTTTGGTACACCAAAGCTGCCTTCGTTAAATTTCGTCATAGAAGCGATTTTCAACTCCTTATTAAGCCCCGGCATGCTGGTTAACCGAACAGTTTGAATGACGGGGGAGAAAGGTACATCTTCCTTGGCGATAACTTCATAAGTATTTGCGGATGCGTATAGCGTGAAGCTGCCTATCGCAGCCATACAGATAGCTAAGACGAATTTTGCGCGAATATTGTGCAGGAATGACGCCTTCATTCTTTGTTTCATTTCGATCCGCCCACTTTCTTGGTTCTTATATCAATCCCTCGGGCAATTAAAGAAGCGAGTAGGTTTGCAATAATAACTGCAAAAAAGATTCCTAGCACCAGGTAGAAGAGCACGCGAAAAGGCGAGTCGCCGAAATTAAGCAAACTTAACATTTGTCTTTACATTATCATATATTTTGATATAATTCAACTATATGTTTAATATATACTTTTCAAATGTGTTCGGTCTTAGTGCTATGTATAAAAAACGGCTTGCCTTCTATAGTCTCCTCATCGGATCTGTAGCCTTAACATTAGCCATCTTTCTTTTTATATTGGATACCGATAACATAGACAGTAATGTAACAGTGTTCGATGAAGTTTTATACTACTCGAAGTTTTTCTGGTTTGCAGGTGCACTTGTTGCGATATCGAATTTTATAGGCCTGTTAGTCTTCGGCATTCCAGACGATATCAACCGAAAAAATATTAAGGCCCTTACGGAAAATGGTTGGAATAAAAATAAAAAACTAATCGTTGTCTTTGTTTCAAAGGGGGATAATTATATAGCGCTTGAGCGATCGATTATCACCACAGGAAGATTATTGGAGAAATATCACATCAACCATCGAATCGATGTTGTTACCGACAGTGAAGTCAAGAATAAACATTCTCATGGCATAGCTGTTGTCTACCACGTAGTGCCTGATCAGTACACAACAAAAGGTGGGAGTCGATACAAAGCCAGAGCCCTCCATTTCGTCGTTGAGAAACACGCAGAGGAAGAGTTGCATACAAATAACACGGAGACATGGGTGCTGCACCTAGACGAAGAGAGCCAACTTCATGAAAGTGCCCTAGCAGGCATTCATACATTCATCAATAACCCCGTAAATGCGAATGCGGTTGGCCAAGGAGAAATTAAGTATAATGCTCATCAATATGGGAAAAATATACTCATCACTGCTATGGATGCAGTTCGAACTGGTGATGATTTAGGTCGTTTTCGCTTTCAATACAAAATCTTCAAAAAGCCACTCTTCGGTATGCACGGCTCGTTCATTCTTATTCCAGGTAAACTTGAACAAATGTATGGCTTCGACTTGGGTGGCAAAGGATCAATCACCGAAGATGCTTATTTTGCTCTGAAGTGCGCAAGCGAGGGCCATGATTTCAAATGGGTAGATGGTTTCATCCAAGAGCAGTCTCCTTATTCAATTTCAGCAATTATTAAACAGCGCAGACGTTGGTACTGTGGCCTTATGTATCTTGCATTTGATAGGCGTGTAAAGTTTACAAGTCGTGCAGCTATGATGCTAAACATGCTCCTCTGGACTGTTGCATGGGTAGGTCCTATAGTGACATTTGTAAATTTAATGTTCGGTGGGTATTTTCCGCTCTTACTTATCATCTGTGCCGCTCTCATTCAAGGTTTTTACGTATCAGTGTATATGATCGGGCTATGGCATAACCTTGAGGATACGACAATCTCTTCACTCAAACGAATCTATATGTTTATTGCAACATTTATTCTTGTTCCGGTAGTAAATGCTATTGAAGGCTTTTCGGTCCTCTACGGTATTTTAAAACCAGTCAAGCACTTCGACGTAGTCCATAAGAACTAACCCTTATAGGGTTCTCGAATTCTCATATTTACCTCGTTATAACCGCAACATCATGAGGCCGGGATTCGCGGTAGCCAGCATTCGTGATCCGAATGAACCTTGTCTTAGTCCGATGAGTTTCAATATCACCTGATCCAACATACGACATGCTTTTTCGCAGGGCTTTCACGTAGTGATCCATCATCTCAACAACCGATCCTCTATATGGAATGTAGGATTCGACGCCTTCGCTAAGCGGCACGCCCTTTGCACCTTCGACGCCGTAGCGCTTCCGGGACGCTTCGCTCTCTTCCATGGCACTTGGCGAACCCATACCGCGGTACAGCTTAACCAATTGGCCGTTATCATTCGTAAGGATCTCGCCTGGAGTTTCTTTCGTGCCCGCCAGCTTACTCCCCATCATGACTGAGGATGCGCCAGCCGCTATCGCAATCGATATGTCCCCTGGATTATTAATGCCGCCATCAGCGCAAACGGGAACTCCCAAATCCTTAACAGCCTGAACGCATTCGTAGACAGCGGTGACCTGCGGGCAGCCGATACCGGTTTCTATTCGTGTCGTACAAATCGAACCAGGGCCTTGTCCAACCTTAATCCCGTCAGCACCCGCTTCAGCCAACTCTCTAGCGGAATCAGCATTCGAAACGTTACCAATAACCACGTCAAGTTTAGGAAATTCTTTTTTAATTTGCTTAAGTGTCGCAAGGGCAAAGTCTGAATCTCCCTGCGCCGTATCAATAACGGCAACGTCGAGATAATCGCCCATTAAACGGATACGCTCTAACGCGCCTTCGTCAGTGGGGACGGCTGCAGCTACCCTTAGGCGGCCCGCTGCGTCAAGATTATATTGTTCAGGGTTACCATGTACCAAACGTAGCACATCCGACAAAACATACATTCCTTGGACAGCACCTTTTTTACTCACGATAGGCAGAGTCTGCTCCTTGAGTTTCTTCATAAGATCATACGCTTTATTAACATCCACGTCTTTTGAAGTAACCGTCACTTTAGATGCGGGTATCATAACGTCTCTTACGAGGATTGAGGGTGAGGCAAGACCAAAATCGAAGTCATTTTGGGTAAGTAGGCCGACAAATATATCGTCATCATCAATAACAGGAAATGTTCGGAAACTAAAATCACGGCGTTCACACATAGCAAGAACGTCGCCAAGAGTTTCGTCCGCTTTGACCGTTACGGGGTTATCGATACGTCCGTTGAGTTCAAGTTTTACTCTTCGGACTTCTTCGCGTTGTCTTTCAGGGGATAGTCCGGCGTGGATAACGCCGATCCCACCAATTTTTGCCATAGCGATTGCCATTTTCGCGGTTGTCACCGTATCCATGGCCGCACTGACCATTGGCACGCGCAGCTCAACGTTACGTGAGAATTTACTAGTGATATTCACACTTCCCGCAGCAAAATGACTACGGCCCGTATCCAAGCGGACGTCATCGAAGGTGAGTGCGAGTCCGCTTTGCCTCATAACATCAAAGAACTTGTCCCTATCTATACCCATACTTCCTCCTATTTATTAAACGATTCTACCACAGACAATACCTGGCTGTACTACAAAACAGCGTTCCGATCTCGTTTGACGACTAAATAGCGAGATATAAATACGAACTCTCAAAGTAATGAAACATACGTCGTATCGCGTGGCTAGGATGGCAGGTCTGGAACATTGACAAACGGGTTCTTGCCAACACATAATAAACTATGGAAATACATACTCGGTCTCTCGCTTTCGACAACGCACTGCTCAGACCTATATACACTGGCTTTTTACGTACCGGCATTAAACTAAAAACTAAACTCGAGGCACAAACCCAAGAAGTTGAAAGGGTCAGGAAGCCGAATCTCTTGGTTGGAGGTTTATTCGTGACCAATGTGAGGGATGGGTACTCTTTATGAATACAGACGCAGCAAACCACAAAGCTTCATTACACCCCGTACTTGTCATAGATTTTGGTGCGCAGTATGCACAACTAATTACTCGCAGGATACGCGAAGCACACATTTACTCCGAGCTCGTTCCTCATACGATGCCTATCGAGGAGATACTGGCAAAGCAGCCTTCGGCAATTATCTTGTCCGGCGGTCCGTCAAGTGTCTATTCGGACAATGCCCCGACCGTAGACACGGCACTATTTAGTAGTGGTCTTCCTATCTTTGGGATTTGCTATGGCTTTCAACTCATGACACAAGGTCTTGGAGGTACGGTAGAAAAAACTGGACAACGTGAATTTGGCGCAACTGAGCTTGAAGTGACTTCTCAAAAAGCAAGAATCACTGATAAAATGCCACTAAAACAAACGGTTTGGATGAGTCATGGCGATCACGTGTCAAAAGCCCCGAAGGGTTTTGATGTTATTGCCAAAACCCTTGGCGCGCCGGTTGCTGCTTTCGAGAATTTCCCAAAGAAAATGGCCGGAGTGCAATTTCACCCAGAAGTCTTTCATACGGAATATGGTCAAGACATGCTCAAAAAGTTCCTATATGAAATTGCTGGCCTAAAACCGACATGGACCGCCTCCAACATTATCGAAGATCAGATAAAACTCATTCGTGGAAAAGTCGGTAGTGAACAAGTCATTTGTGGATTATCAGGTGGGGTTGATTCGGCAGTCGCAGCGGCATTAGTTCATAAGGCTATTGGCGACCAGCTAACCTGTGTATTCGTTGATCACGGCCTGTTGCGCGCAGGAGAAGCCGAGCAGGTAGAAACAGATTATGTTGCTGCAACAGGGATAAAACTTAAGGTCGTGAATGTAGCAGAGCAATTTCTCACTAAGTTACATGGGGTAGAAGATCCCGAAAAAAAGAGAAAGATCATAGGCGGAGAATTTATCCGTACATTCGAAAAGGCCGCTGCTGAAATATCGTCCGAAAAGAAAGTTAAATTCTTAGTCCAGGGAACGCTTTATCCCGATGTTGTCGAGTCGGGTGGTGGCTCTTCCACGGCCAATATAAAATCGCATCATAATGTCGGTGGCCTACCAAAGGATCTTTCTTTTGAATTAATTGAGCCGTTACGCAGTCTTTTCAAGGATGAGGTACGGGCACTTGGTCGTGAGCTGGGACTTCCTGAAGAGATCGTCAGCCGACACCCATTCCCAGGTCCAGGCTTAGCAATCCGCATTATCGGAGCCGTCGATCAACGGCGGTTAGATATCCTGCGCGCTGCCGACAGTATTGCTCAAAATGAACTGGATGCATCTGGACTAGCTAACCAGGTATGGCAGTTCCCAGTTGTTCTTCTTGCTGACGTCCGGTCAGTTGGAGTACAGGGTGACGGCCGGACTTACGGACACCCTATTGTCTTGCGTCCCGTTTCTTCGGAAGATGCAATGACTGCAGACTGGTCTCGTTTACCATATGATCTGTTATCTCGAATATCAAACCGTATCACAAACGAAGTTCCAGATATAAACCGTGTCACTCTTGATATTACCAGCAAGCCACCGGGCACGATCGAGTGGGA
>DATHGB010000030.1 GCA_035317825.1 Candidatus Saccharimonadales bacterium
TGAAGTTATTATCAATAATAATGACTCATTCGTCATACATGGTCTCATCAACAAACAGCCGTAGATCTTCTAGCTTTTGGTAAGCATCAAGCAGGCTTGGGTAAATAGTGTTCCAATTTCGAGACACTAGGTCAGCCAAGATTATTAACAGATGTGCAGATGCCTCATTTTTTGAGGCATCTGTCTTTGTCTGGCACCCTTTTCTCAAATCAGATGAATATGTAAAGGTTTCAAGCTCACGAAATAGTTGTATACTGAAAGAAATGACTAAGATAGTGCTTCGCCGAATACAACTTCTCCTCGCCCCGTAGGGCGTATATTTCTCACACACTATTTTATTTCGCATAACCCTAAAGCCTAAAAGGACTAAGACATGGACTACATTCCGACTACACACAAATTCGTTGCCGTATTGAACAAGAAAATCCCCACTGGTAACTTGATGAACGCACTGGGGCATATTACGGCAGGTTTTGCCGCTTCGTATCCTGAACCAAAAGAAATGCGCTTTGACAACTACGAAGATGCTAACGGCAATACTCATCCAAATATTTCTGACAATCCCTTTATCGTTCTGCAAGCCGACAATTCGAATAAAATTCGTACCTTCCGCCAAGCGCTTACTGACGAAGGTATTCGTTTTGTTGATTTTACGAGCACTATGACTGTCGGTACCTACGCCGAGCAACAAGAAAAGACCAAAACAACACCCGAGGCTGAACTTGAATATTGGGGCATTGTTACTTTTGGTGAGATAGAAAAGATTAATGCTCTGACCAAAAAATTCTCGCTCTGGCGAAGTTAGTAGAAAGTTATTAATCATAGCGAAGGCTCGATAATAATGACATCGCCTTGGTTGTAGACAAATCCAAATTTCTTTAACTTCTGTCCGACAAGAAGAAAGTCTACGACCAAGGGGTGCCAGCTGACAGACCCACCGCCAGCCAAGTAATCATTTCTAACAAAATACGTCCATTTCGGGCGTATTTTTTTATTTCATCGCTCTTTATACCTAAGAAGCATAACTATCTAGTACCCACTTAAGTATGTCTTCCGTTTGGTCAGCTCCAGGAATGCGCTGGGCTAGCTCATCGAAAGCCTCGACATATGATGCCGTCTGAGCCTTTGACAGTCCATCATTACTTTGACCATGAAGATTGCCATTTACATATACAATTTGTTCATTGTCATCATCCGGCATGTCTAAAATTGAGTAAGGGTAATTCATTAACGGATATGGCCCAGCCTCGTATGGCACTACCTGGATAGTAATATGAAGGTTGAGCTGACCGTTTTTTGCGCCAGTTGTATCGTTAGAGCTGCCAGTTGAATGCAAGCTACGCAACCCGTTTATCGCTAGTGCCATAACGCTATATTTTGTCGGGTCAGAATCAGATAATTTCTCACCACCAATTGCTCGGTGCAGAACAGTTTCGTCAAGAATGACATGTAGCTTTGGGCCGTATTGACCCAAAAGGTACGCAGCACGATTCAGTCGGAAATCATCTAGATCTCTGGCTCGTTCAGAGTCTACACCCGGCTTGAGTACTCGCGCCAATGCGTGGGCATATTCAAGTGGCTGCATCACATCGGGTAGGAAGTCTGGTTCGTATATGCGTACCGCGGATGCTTCGGCTTCATGTTTCAAAAAAGAAGTTTCAGCTTTAGAAAATAAATCATCACCCTCTCTCTTGTGTAGGTCTTTAACAAAACGCGTTTTTTCAATTAGCTCCGAAAAGGTCTCGTCTTTTATACCGTACATCTGAAGCATATTACGAGCGTCAGCAACGCCTATGGGGGTTGGACCATTTTCGATACGATGTAGTTTCGACTTAGACCAGTCGAAATATTTCTGTACATCACCCTGTGTTAAACCAGCAGCAGTTCGAAATTCTAAAAATTGGCGTCGAAGCTCCTCTTCGGCTAAGCCAGGATGCGGTGGTTGCGTATCGACCGGATGGGCAGGATTCGCAACTAATTTGTCAAAGGGACTATCGTGGATAGTATTAGCAGACATTATATTCCTCAATAAGTACTCAATAGTATAACCTTAATAACTTATTGCGATCATAACCTAGATATAAATAAGTGTCAAATTAGTAAACTACTTTAGACAAGGTACTTTCTCCACCCCTATAGTAGCTCAATAAACAAGATACTACTTTCTGGATCTCTGCATACTTCTAGCTCCTACAGTCTCTAGCATATAAGATTCTACGATGATAAATAAAACCCAGTTTTTCTAGCTTCCTGGCAACAAGAATAAAGTCTTCGACCAAGGGGTGCCAGCTGAGAGACTTACAGCCATCCAAGAAAAATGACACATGCGCAAGTATCTGTCATTTTTCTTGTTCGTGAGTTGTGCGGGCTCGAATCCCTTGTGACAATGGCATCTTACCGCCTAGTTTAATAACTCCATCTCTTCTACCAGAAGCTGGTATAATATTTCTTATGGAAGAGGCTCGTAATCCGCATAAAATTATCCAGATCGCTACGGTAGGTTATGGCATGTCCAATTCTGATTATGTCGGCGCAGTGGAGCAGCTAATCGTTCTAACTAGCGAAGGCGAGCTTTTCATTAGGGACTTAAGCACGAAAGGCTCGAAGTGGAAGCCTCTCGAAGGCCCAGTCCTAGGAACCAACATCGGTGAACACGCACACGCAGATCAACAACCCCTGAGCTATGGTTAATAATGGCATCAAATGAGCCTACACTTGACCAACAGTATCTTGCAGGCCGCATTCTAGAGGCAGAGATTGAAGGCATTTTAGAAGTTTTACTAAGCAACTACAAAAACGGAACGAATTACCAAAAGGCATTGGCAGCTATTTCCGTAGCCCAATGTGATCTATTTTCCGGGTTTCTAGAATTGCTTCCTAATAACTTCATCTTTAGTCGAGCCATAATTCTTAGATCGATACTCGAAAACTACGGGATGATGATTCACATAAGAGATAGTGACGATAGATCGAAAGCTTTTCTGAGCACTAACATTGAATTCAGCTGGGAATTAAAGAATGCTTATGCCGATATCAATCCAAGAGTTGAAGACAAATTCTGGTCATCGTCATCTATTAAAGACCGAGTGAAGAAAGTTGGCACAGATTCACATTTTATTTATGACTTATTAAGTCAGTTTACGCATGGAAATAACGTCGCTAGTCTATTTACAGCTAACGAGCAGGCTGACAGTATCCACTTTCTGATAATTAACGAGTACTTGAAAACTTTCGTTCAATTTTACTTTGTACTCGTGCATGATCTTGAAATCTCCGAAAAAATGAGAGACGGGCTTTACGCCGCAATGGAGAAGGCAAGTAAAATCGGTATCGGCCAACAAGCAGTCCAAAAGTCTTAAGCGAAATTATTTACAATGTTCGAGCTTGCCTGACATTGAGCAACCTTGATCTAAATCTGCTAATTTCTCATGCATCACTAGCAGACTTTGATAAACAGTGTTCCAATTCTGGGCTACATGGTCAACTGGCGTTCTTATACGGACAGGTGGTTATATCCTGACCTACGCACACGCCGCCTTCAACGATTTTCGTCGAGTACAAGAATTCCTCTTGCGCCTTGAGATCTAAGAGATATTTGGTTTCAGTAAGAGTGACGATGAGCGATTTAGCTTATTTTTGCCGAACCATACGATTCCATTCGCAGACCGGTGATCTCAGACGTATAGTACCGACTTAGGAGTGCTTTGACTACTTTCGTAACGTCCTTCTTGTCTTTAAGAACGATTTTATTATTTACTATTGTGATTCCGAGGTAATCAGCATACTTGCCAACTGCATTGATGATTTTTTGATGTTGTGATGTGTTCTCAATGTCAACTGATTCATCTTGAAGAATTGTTGCAATGCGCCTAGAGTCAATTTGACCTATACTGTCAGGGCTCACTCCTTGGTTGTCAAATACCGCACAGTCAAGGAATTTTTGTTTTTCGGATTCCGTTGCACGACGGAAGAATTCTTCAACACCAGGGAATAATGATCGAATAGTTTTAAAGCTTCTAAAGTATAATATTCCCGCACCATCATAGAACGCATGTGGTTCTCCGCTGAACTCAACAGAATTTTCTTCGGTAAAGACTTGTGCTCTTTCGGAATCAAAAAACTTCAAAATTCGTTTATTCGCAATTCGGTAACTGTCTGTGATTTTCGTAAAGACAGCTTTGCCTGCGTCAACTCGATAAATAACTTCTACTGAGCCGTAGTCCGATTCAACGGTATGATTTAAATCCCCAGACGACTCTTCGTTTCCTATATAAGGACTGATCATAGATTCTCTTTGCTCATCCGATAGCGTAACGTAAAACCACTGGCCGCCTTCAAGCACCTTTTCTGGGTCAAATTTAGTCGACAAGTGAATATTCGGAAAGGAGTAAAACGTGAAATCTCTTAGTTCACTTTCGCCTGAAGCGATCAAACGGTACTGGGGAAGGTTGCGACCTTCGGATTTCATCTTTGCAAAAATCATTAGCTCTCCAAGAATGTGTAATTGTTTATCCGCCTTAAGCCCACCAGTGATTGCTTACCCTTAAGTCTATCTCTTTTTGTAATTAAAGTATAGGTGTTCTCACGGTCGCTTTTTATCTCGTAAAACCTATACCCAAAGAAGAGCCAGATTGGGTTAAAATAAAAGATTCTTTCAAGACGCATCCAGAAGAGGAACATAATGATTAATATGACAGCTGCAATAGGTGCTACGACTGAGTTTAGACCTATCGCTATTACGAATAACCCGATATAAGTTGGAACGGCGACGCTTTCAATTGGCTTAATTTCAGTCACCCGTAGCGTATCTTCTGCCTTGAACGTTCTTCTCGTAAGGATTAAAGTCAGCAACGCGAATGAAAAAAAGACTAGCAAATAAGATACTTGTCGAACTATAAATGTATCAAAAGGCATCAACCCGAATAAGTTCATTTCCTTAACTTGTGCGTCTAGGTTTGTGAGTACGAAGAAATATAGTACGCCAGAAAATGAGCTTATTGATAGTAACATTTTGATGAATATTGCTGCCATTAGCTTAATGATAGCATTTCTTCATTAAATAAAAGTGTTATTTTAGTCGTCAACGTTATGAAGCCTGGATAATACAAACTCGCGACCACTATTATGCTGCTCGAGGATTTGCAGAACTTCGTCGAGCGCCTTTTCGTAACCTGCGTAGTATGACTTAAGGTTTTCAACATTCTCGTCAACAGCTATTGATCGCAGTACGCGGTAGCTCTCTGGACGGCTCGTTGTAAAGGTCTTGTCTATAAGTAAGTGCATAGTCTTCAATCTTCTCCCTATTATCTATGTAGTTAAATATTATATGATTACTGTCTATTTATCCAGAGTTGGACATAACTCCTGAAGCATGGCTGCTATTTCTAGAAATTAAAATAGAGCGATTTCTCGCTCTATTTTAATTTGGGAGGTGTGATTTTTCTAGCGCAGATGGGGTCGCAATTGACCCGTAGCTCTCTATAAACCAGTCACTTTTCCATTTACCTCTTATTTATTCGTCGGTGTCATCGACCACTGAAGTGGTCTTACCGTTTGCCTGAACCCATGCAATGGAGTTTTTAGCTCCTTGCTTGGAATCGTATGACTCACTGCTCATTGCGACAGTTTTGTAGTTCTCGTCAGAGCGCAACACCCAATAGTAATTATGCTGGTTGTCTTTGCGGATGATATACGTTGCCATTTTCCTCATAGCCCCTTCTTGCTATTCTATAACCCTGTGTGACGTAAGCAATACGTCATCTCGACCTCGGTTTTTGTGTTATTCCTGTCTTTTAGCAGGTTCACATGACCGCTCCTATTTTACCATAAACAGGTTGTTTGTGCGAATCTATACCGACATTGGAAAGCTAAGATTTGCATATTTTTCAGAACATTGTATAGTTGACTTTTGAATATACGTGTGTTACTATTTCGCTATGATAGCGCCTCAACATAGTCAATCAAGTTTGATCCTACAGTACTATAAAATGCGACCGAACGAACCCGTGCCCCACTCGGAGGCGGTAGACTGGGCAATTGCTGAATGGCTGAGTCTTACTGGTAAAATATTTCGCGATCCTGACAGAGCTGTGCGAGACCTCTCTCAGAAAGGCATCTTGATTAAGGTAGAAAAGGGTGTTTACATGTACGACCCAGACCACGTCAGGCGTAATGACCTTTATGACTTCACTCCTCAGCAAAAAGCCGAGATACTATTGCGTGATAATTACCGCTGCGTGGTTTGTGGAAATGGCAAGGCTGAAGGTGTAGACCTACAGGTTGACCATGTCAAACCAAAAGAGAAGGGTGGACGAGCAACCATAGGGAATGGCCAAACATTGTGCGGACAACATAACTTTATCAAAAAGAATTATTCACAAACCGAGGCTGGCAAAAGGTTTTTCCTGAAGATGCGTGAACAAGCTGTCTCTCTCGATGATGCCAATATGATCGCTTTCTGTGACGATGTACTCGCTATGTACCAAAAGTACGGATACGACACCCGGATTAGCTAAGAACTTTTGCCATCTTCTTTGCGACCGCAGACACTACTGGTACGACTATTGAATTGCCGAATTGTCTGTACATCTGAGTTCTCGATACGGGAATCTTATAGTCGGTAGGGAATCCCATTATTGCCTTACATTCACTTTCCGTAAATAAGCGCATTCCAGTTTCACCATCACTTACGAACGTGCCAGTTAGCCGTTGGATCTTATGGTATGACGCCACTAATGTCTTAACGTGCACTGCAGTACTGTGGTCTACTAGCATAGGCCTTCCGTCATCAAGTTTGCGCATATAGCCATCTTGCAACTTTTTACTAATAGAGTACCCGACCGCATCACGCTCCAGGAACTGATTGATATATACGTCCTTCTTCATTCCTACTGGAAACTCAAAATCAAAATCATCCGCGACAAGTTCCTTCCTGAACCCGACGATATAAATGCGCTTACGTTGCTGTGGCACGCCAAACTCAGCTGAGTTCAGAACCTTATAACCTACTGTGTAACCGATTTCATCGAGGGTTTTCTTGATGATTTCAAACGTCTGGCCTTTGTCGTGAGTTAATAGTCCAGGCACGTTTTCTAGCATAAATGCCCGAGGCTGCTTATCTTTTATTATTCGGGCAACATCGTAAAATAAAGTACCCTGTGTCGCGTGTTCAAACCCCTGGCGTCTACCTATACTACTGAATGGCTGGCATGGGAAGCCTGCTAATAGTACGTCAAAATCTGGTATATCAGACGTGTGTATTTTCGTGATGTCTCCGTGGGGTTTGTCGCCGAAATTTGCCTCGTATGTTTTCTGGGAAAAAGTATCCCATTCGGATGTAAATACACATTTGCCACCAGCTGATTCGAAACCAAGCCTAGTACCGCCAATACCCGCGAACAAATCGATGAAAGTGAATTTAGTCTTTCGTGAACTTTTTACTGGTTTTATCGTCATACTATCTAATACGCCATCCAGATTAATATCTTCTTGTTCTGTTATTGTTGCAGTTTTCATCAGTTTATACCCCTTATACTTAAGTCAATAATATCATATTAACTGATAAATGTTACGGACGATTAGTAGTATTATTTACAATATTTATGATTACTGAATGTCAAAGATATCATAGTACCTCGGAAGACTAGAAAAAGCGGTTTCTGCAGCCATTTACCTACAAGATAACTACACTCCCCGAAATGTAGTTATCTCGCTGCTTTTTACCCTTTAAACACTCCTTTTCTTTTCTCTCTTCTTAATATATAAATATATAGAAGGAAATAAATGTATGGATAATGGATAAGTTGTAGTAGGTAAGTAGTTATGGATAGGTTAGAACTAACATACAGACAAGCGTTAAATAATGAACAAGTACAGATACTAGAATTATTGTATAAGTTCCGGTTCGTGACGGTAGCGACGTTGAAGGAATATTTTATTGAATCAAATCCAGGCATGGATGTATTTAGAAGACTGGAAACATTAGAGCAACAAGGCTTTATAGCGAAACGCTATTTTGACAATTACAAGCTTCTACATAAACCAGTCGCGTATTATTTGCTGCCGGCTGGAGCGCGTAAGCTTGGCGAATACCGCGATGAAGATGATACGGATGAGATTAACATCAAAGGTATTTACCGCGACAGTATGGTGCGCGAGCAGTTTGTCATGCACTGTGTGGCTGTGTTTGGGCTTTATAGCCAGCTGATGGCTGATTATGGCGATGGGCTGGACTTCCTATCTAAAAGTGACCAATATGTTTTGAATAACTTACCAAAACCTCTACCCGACGCCTATTTGACGCTTCAGACGGACAACATGAAGTATTTCTTCCTTGATATCGTAGACGATGATGCGCATCTGCTTATTGATGTCTCAAAGAAGATTAAACGTTATTTCGATTACCGGATGAGTGGTGAATGGGCTGCAATTGGTTCGGAGTTCCCGGTCATTGTGTTTATCTGTAGGTCAGAAGCTGCCTGCAAGAAAGTACGGAAACGTTGTGATGCGGCAATTCGCAAAGCTTGGATACGTGATATTGAATTCAGAGTAATAACAAAAAATACGGTCAGCCTAGACTAAATTTCTTCCATCAATTAAGAAATTAGCAATGTGCTCGAGCGCCTCGTCACGAGTTGACTTCCTTAGTATTTCACGCTCCCAAACACGTGATATTCGCCATCCCGAGGCCGCGAGTATTGCTTCTTGGCTGTGATCACGCTCTACATTGCGGGTAATCTTGGCTATCCAGTAATCATCGTCACTCCCGCCCCGTCTGATCCTTAACTGATCCAGAGTACGACCGTGCCAGAAGTCGCCGTCGATGAATACAGCCAACTTACGGCGTGGTAGTGCCACGTCAGGTTTTCCTGGGGCTCGGCCATAGTGCTTCTGGAAGTATATATGGCGTTGACGCAAGTAACGGAACGTTATTATTTCCGCTTTTGTATTTTTGCTCCTAATAAGACTCATAACTTCGCTGCGTTTTTCTCTACTGAAGATGTCTGCCATTTAATTAACTCCAACTATCAGGTTGCTCTTTATAGTATAAGGGATGTCGTTGAGGTATTACGCGTCGTTGACTTCCATCGTTCAATAGCATAAATAATCTGATGCTAAAAAGTATACGGGCTAGAATCTGAGCCTATGTAATGCTTTTTTTGCGGTGTGTTTTCAGTTTATCCTTCTTTTGGACTGCTTGTTTAGTAACTCTGCTCTCGCTACTTTGCTTCGGGTTCTCTTTTTCAGTTTCCATCATTGGTGGAATATATTTTCTAGCGTACTGTAACTTTGAGAATCCAATAACTCTTTCAGCCATTTCTTCGCTACCAGCATCGTCCAATAATAGTGTCTCGCCCGAAAACGGTTCTTGTGGCTTGGTCGCGGATATACGCATATAGAAATTGTACGGCGGCAAGTTTGAGATACCGCCTTCTTCGAGATATGGGCTGAACAGTGGCAGTATGAGTTTTTCGTCGGCTGGGTTGCCAGTGCGGAAACAGATGACCGTGCCGACATTCGCAAGGATTATATTAACCATGTTCTGGTCATCTTGTTGCGATGTGGACTGTTCGGCCATGACAAGAAATAACTTATACTTACGCGATTCAGATAGCATTTGTACGAAAGAGACGGTCGCGAAGTTCTGAAATTCATCAACATAAAGATAAAATGGAATACGCTGCTTTTGTGGTAGGCGAGCGCGTCGCAAGGAGGCGAGTTGCAGTTTGGCAAGAACCGCGATGCCGAATAGCTCTGAGGTGTCTTCACCGATTAACCCCTTAGAGAAGTTACATATTAAAATCTTACCGTTAAGAATATCATCGAAGTTGATAGTAGATTTTGGTTGCTCGAGAACACGTTTTGCGGACGCAGAGAATAAGAAGCGCCCAATCTTTGCGGTAATACCGGCAACCATTTTAACCTGTTGCATGCCGCCAGCTTTGCCCATTTCATTTATCCAGAAGTTCTTGAGGTCTTTATTTTCGAGCTTGCCAACAACTTTGTATCTATAATCTGGATCATTTAGTAAATCATAGATCGTAAACAGCGTGGCGTCTTCTACGGTAAGGGCTGTATGGACGGCACTTCGGAGAACATACTCAATACGATGCCCGCCATTATCATCATCGGAGAATATCTTACGAAATATCGAGATGACAGATTCTGTCACAAGATCTCGTTCCCGCAGCGCATCTTCTTCATCAAGCCCAGGTGTCAGTTCTAGCAAGTTAAGCCCAATTGGGTAAGAGAGATCATCAGGATTAAAGTAAATAACATCCTTCTCGCGTTCTTCTGGAATTGAGTTAAGCAATGACTCGGCTAAGTCGCCATGCGGATCAACGATGGCAACACCTTTACCATTTTGGATATCCTGCACTATGCCATACTCAAGCAACGTCGTCTTGCCGTTTCCAGTTCCACCGATAATATAAACATGCTTTTCCCGCTCCTTGGCGGTTAATCCAATGTCTATATAGACGCCCCGATGAAAGTTGCGGCCTAAAACAACGTCGTAATCCGTGTTGTTAATAATCGAGAGAGGCGGTGCTAAAGAGCGGCTTAGTGACACGACGAGGTTTTCTGTCGACGTTTGGCTCGCAGGGAAGTGATAGAGATTCGCGAGTTCGAGCGATGAAAATATATTTGAGTTACGCGGTATCAGTGACGGCATACGGTGTGCAAAAGCCCATTCGCGGTAACGCCCACGCAAAGCTTGAGGGAAATTATAGCGGGCTTTGAGCGTCTGCACTTTCGGGATACTAAATGAGGCAATTGCGGATTCGATGCCGTGGAGTCGTTCGTCTTTACGCTTCGAGCTGGTAGCGACAACGCGAACCCGTAGCTCGGAGCGGAAGAGGTGGCCGTAACCTTTGTTGTGCGTCGCATCTGATACCTTATAGAATTCATGATAGCGATCGACAATCGCCGCCATATTACGAATACGAGCTGGTGAAATAACGAGTTGCAGTGTTACCTGTTCGTCGTCGGAAAGCCTATTCATAGCGCCAGTGACATAGGCAATCGGGTCATGCTGTTCAAAGGTAGCCTGCGTCCGAATTGGCAACGCGAAGTGCTTTGTTTGCTTAAACTCTTTTACCTTCGTAAAAGCATTCTTCCGAAGTAACGGATCATCAATTCTCTTTACTCGTGAGTCACTAAGAAATGCTGCAATACTCCGTTCAATCGAATCAGCTTCACGCTCACTCGTTCCGATAACGTAACGCACGCCTTCATGTCGGGTCGATGTTACTTCAAGAGAGAATATGTTACTCCGACGCAATAATTTTTGTTTAAGCTTTTGGGTTGCGCCTGCGCCGTGAAGAATGTGGAATAACTGCTCCATTGCCTCGGGGGTTTTACTCGCCTCATACGGCGGGGTTACTTCTATGAAGACTGTCTTTTGCTGGTACACTCTTTTAAGATCAATGAAACGAATGTAGATCATAAAGAGGAGTACAGCCGCAAGCATAGCAATACCAATTACTACATAAGTAATCATAGTTTCGCTACTACCGATTCGTAAAATATATTCCATACGACTAACTCCTGGGAGGCGGATTGCCAATCATAAATACCCGAGGGTTAACAGGAATATGAGCAATCCGTATCTCAAAGTGGAGATGCGCGCCCTCAGCCCAGCCTTCAGCGCCTTCTTGCCCGATAACATCGCCTGGTTTTACGGTTTGTCCGACCTGAACCGTATGCGCTGACATATGGGCATAGACCGAATTAATACCAAAGCCGTGGTCTACGATCACGCAGTGCGACCCACAGCCTGCGAGCGCATTGTCACCAACCTTGATAACTTTGCCCAGCATAAAAACCGTTACGGATGAGCCAAAACCACCGTCAATATCAATACCGCTATGAGCCGTTTGATAGGGCGGGTTAGGATGGCCGAACTCCTGTGTCACCACTCCTTTGATTGGCCACGCTGTTGTAGCGTCCATCGTTGTTATAAGCGCGCCCTTAGCGTCGCGCACTTCAACTTTGTGCGTTACGGGATTAACAGAGACTAAAGCATCTGACGCGCCCTGAACGCCGTTGTTAAGCAGCCCGATGGTAGCAAATATAGGTAAGACAAGAATTGCTACAAGCACACCAATAACAACGCCTATTTCTCGGCGGAAAGAATAGAGGGTAGTTACTATTCGGACATAATGCATAGGCTAGTCGTCTTGCCTGGTTAACGTTTCTAATGGGTTAGTCGTAATGAGAGGATGTTCTTCTTCAGAGGCGGTGACATGAAGGGAGACATGTTGCTGATCAGCAATGATCAATGCGTCACCTCGGTCACTCGTAAGAAGATATGACTTCTCGTAATCACTCAACCGAAACTCTCTTGTTACTTGCTCGATAGTCGTCGTATCTTGACGCATAAGAATACGGAGTGAACTCTGCGAGGCAATAGCCCGGCCATACTTATTAGATAAGAAGTCATTGGCCTGTTGCGTAATAATTGACACACCTAGACCATACTTGCGTGCGCGCCGAACGAGGCCAGCGACAAAACGCGCCGTCTCTTCATGCTCAAGCAGCATCCAACCTTCATCAATCACAAGCATACGTTTCTGCGGGTTTAGCTTAACGGTATTTTGCACAAAGTTAGCAACGATCATCATCATGATTTGTCGGATTGATTCCGGCAAATCCTTAATGTCAAACACCACAAGGCGGTTCTCCAGATTAATACTTGTCTGGTGATTGAAGACGTTGGCAAGCGATCCCGTTATATATTTCTCCAGGCGTTTACAAAGCTCTGCCTCTTTCACCTTCTTGAGCTGCTTGTATAGATCTTCAAGGATTGGTGGTTTCTTCGATTTAAGGGAGTAGACGGCGAGTATGGCTTTATCCAGTGCTGCTTTTTCCGGCGCGTTTAATCCATCAACCATTAAAGCAATCACATCGGTTAAGTCTTGAGCATGAGAAGATAATTGCCCTGAACTGCGTGAAGTAGTCGCCATATCAAAAGGATTAATCTTTTGATCCGATTGAGCCGATAACTTAACATACGATCCACCGACAGAACTTGTAAGGTTCTGGTATTCACGCTCAGGGTCGATAACAATCACTCTCGTTCCTTGCATAAGCTGGCGAAGGATTTCTACTTTTGTCGTGTAGCTCTTACCACTTCCAGACTGCGCAAAGGTAATACTGTTGGCGTTGTGCAGGCTAAACCTGTCGATAATAACCAGCGAGTTGTTTGAGTTATTAACCCCGTAAAGAATACCCCCTGGCTGAACGAGCTCAGATGAGACAAACGGAAAGGTTAAGGCTGCGGTTTCACTATCTAAGTTACGGCGCTGCGCAAGCACATTTTCACCACGAGGCAGAGTAGACTGCAATCCTTCAATTTGCTGATACTGTGCAGTTTTAATATAGAACAAACGGGCACTTAGCGAAGACTTCAGGCTATTCGTCGTATCGTTTAACTCCTCAAGTGAATCAGCAATGAGGGTCGCGTAAATGGAAACATGAAAAAGCTTTTGTTGGCCGCGACGGATAGCGTCACGTAGCTCCATCGCAGAATCGAGAGGGTCGGTAATCTCTGGGCCAATGATTCCACCATCTCGTAGCCTAGCGCGTTTCATTGATTCGAGCTGCGTAATCTTTTTTTCAAGCTTCTTGAGGGCTTCGTTTGAGTCAGCTTGCTCGACATGATATGAAACGTCGATATCATGGTTCAGGTGAGTTAGGGAGTCAAGCCAACCGACTTCCGCCGTGAATGGATAACCCGATAAGAAAATAGTACGACGAAACTGCCCGTCGATTATGAGGTGGTCAGGCTGCTCCTTCATGCCAGCATAGGAAATAATATCCATCGGGTCTTGTTCGCCAAATGAAAGAATATGCTGTTTTGGCTTCGCATCACGTTCGCGCTGAATTTCTTTGATTTTCGTGAGAGGATTTATTAAGTTCATGATGAGTCCTTAAAAGTAATTCTTCTGCAACAAATCAATCGTTTGCTGTGATAGAGGTTGTTGTTTTGCGTCGGCTGCATTGTATGAACTATAGAATAAATCCAGTAGCTCAAGACTGCTCAGGAGGCGCGTCTTAATACCAACGTTTCCCAGACCTTTTTCTGCTATTGCAAGACGGTTAGCTAGTTGTTCGCGAGCAAATTCAATACTTTCTTTTCCTTTAGTATGATAGGGAATAACAATATAAAACTGCCTGGAAAGAATCTTGTTTGTCTTAACGAGAGACTTTACGTATTTCGTGTAGCCATCAATCTGGTTCTTATATACCTCAACCGTTTCGCTTTTCTTCTTGTCCTCGAAGCTTTGTAGGTAATCATCCAGATCAAGAGCCCGAACCTTTTGTAGGATTTGAATAGGGAACGAAAGAGAGTTCAAGAATGCTTTATAGATATCTACTACGGCATCCTGCTCATCTTCACTCATCAAATGAAAGTTAATGGACGACGTTTCGATAACGACCCTATACTCATCGTTAGGTAATATTAAAACACCGTCTTCAACGCCTTTTATAGCGATCTGATGACGCGACGAACCTTTCTTACTTAACTTCGGTAACGCGAACATTGAGTTCTCCTTTCTTTCCAACTTTAAACTTCATTCCAGCCCTTGAATCGGTAGCAAACTGTTCAAGACGAACAAATTCTTTTGGCGAGATGCTATGTGAAGCTACAATTGGTTTTTTAACTGGTTGGATATCAGCAATCACTTCCCGTACGGAGACTTCTACGGTCTCTGAGCGGCGGAGATACGTTGAATTCTTGTCATAGACATAGTGAAGTGGTCGGGCATAATATACGGCAAGTAACTTAAGCCACTGTGCGACAATCCGGTCTTTTATACGTATTGCTAGCGAGCCGAATATGACAAAGAGGGTGAGGACGATGGCTATCTTATAGGCGACAAACTGTCCTGAAGGGGGAAATACCAAAGCGATGATAAAACCGATTAGGATAGGAACACCGAGTAACATTGCCTGCTGAACGGAAACGTTTCCAGCGATCTTATCTTCGACTGTCGTAATTTGGGCTGGAACGATTGAAACTCTCACTATTTTCCTCCTTTTGGAATTCGAGGGGTTTTTCTAGCCGGTGTTCTGGTGACGGTAATGCTCGGCTTTCGGGCGCTACCAGACCTGGATACTTTGCGAGGAGTAGTCTGCTTATGCGTTAATTCAGCAGCTGCTTTCTGCGTAGGTGTCCGGCGAGTTTCACTTGGAACAAACGCGTAGCTCGCAGGTATTGCTGGTCGTGCACCCGCCGCAGCGGGGCTGAGAGTGCGGGACACCGACACGGTAGGTCTAGCGGATGATTGCTTGACGGAACTCGCGACATGACTAACCCCGCGCACGAATGTATTTCCAAGTTTCCGCATTCCGTGACCACCGACACTCACCATCGTCAGATGGTTCATCGTCCTGTTTGTCGACAGTAGGACGGAAAGGGTAGCGATGACTAATAGCGCAGTCATCATCGGATCACCGTCTCCTTTTACTAGGCCGGAAAACAATGAGACGGCGAGCATAAGTACGACCACTTGTACGAACAACGCGAATATTGTCGTTATATACATCTTCGCCGAAGATACGGCAAAATCCCTAAAACTTGGCAGTAGCCAGAGCAAAGCAATGAGCGGCGACAGCACAGCGCCAATGTATAAAACAATAATACGCTTGAGATAGTAGACGAGAAGCATCACGGCGAAAATGACAGCTATAACAATCAAAATGAGAATGCCAATATTAGCGCTTGCCGCAGTAGCGATAAGACCACCCAGGGCTGCCCATATAATGTCATTGGACATGCCAATTAATAACGCCTGTATCATCGCATTAGAAACTGAAATAATTGCGTCAATCGCGAATATTGAGACATTCGCGATTATAAAAACAAGAATGATTTGAGGAATGAGTGATCGGATATCGACATCTTCAAACCCTACCACCGACGAACTCATGATTCGAAATCCAATAAGACCGATAACAAGCAAGAATAGAACATCGGCAATTGCTACTATTACCATCCATAAATTAAATACAGAGCCGTTTTGTGCCATAAGAGGAGTGGCGGTCGTAAATTGTTTTAGTGCATAGACTATCGGTTTTCCAATTGATTCTATCGTGACTTTCATGAAGCCTTTAATTGCCTCATTAACAACATCCCCTATGCCGACAGATTCTTCACCTTTTGGTTGTTGAGTAACAATCTGAACCGGGCTTACTGGTTTAGACGAGTACGCGTTTTGCATGACAGCCACGAGCGCTCCAGCTCCTAAAACCACCACAACTCCGATAAACGCATTTCGAAGCGTTTTTTTTGCGCGTTCAAGCTTTTCTGGATTACCTGAACTCGTCATATAGTAATAGCCGCCGAATACGACAAACAAGATACACAAAACAGCCGCTATGGTAATCATAGTAGAGAATAACGGTGAAATACTCGACTTCAATGTTTCAGAAGCGGCCTGTGCGTCCGCAAATAAAATGAGGCTTGGCATCAATCTACTAGCCTCCGAAAGATGACTTAGCCATACCGGCGACAAAATCTACGATCGTATATGCTGCGAGCACGATTACAAGGCCGATACCCGAATAGAGAAGTGTTTTCTTTGCCTTATCAAGTTTCTCAGGATGTCCTGAGCTGGTTATGTAATGAAAGCCGCCAATCACCATAAACACGACTGCGACTGCTCCCGCAATACCCACCAGAGTTTTTACGATGTTCTTAATGAAGTTCTCTGTTTGTGCCGCCCCGTCTACAGCCAGTGCTGTATCCGCATTGAATAAAGCCGCCACTATTCCAATAACGCCAACAATAAGTATGGCACTCCTAATATTTCTCATTTTTTATTTCCCCCCAAATAAAACTTATAGATATATGATAACAGATTTATATTAAGGAAATAGATTCCTTAATATAAACTTATGCTAAATGGATCTAGAAGTCTTTACAATTTGAGTTAATGTAGGCTGTTCGCCGACTTTCTGAGGCACTCATTCCAAAACCTGAGCTAAGAGTGTCAGAGGGATGTTTAATGATCTCTTCGTATCCTTTTCGTATCGTTATGATATCTGACCGAATATCATCAGGAGAGACACTTTCTAACTTCTCATAGGTATTAAAACGTTTTTCATAATTCACGTCTCCAACAAGCACCGATTTCTCTTCCTTTGCTACACGACAAAAACTAGCTATTGATCGTTCTGGTTGCGTAAAGAATATAAAACTCATAATAACAACTACAGCAGCAGTGACTCCACCTATAATTATTAAGTTTTTCCGTTTGGTAAATTGATTAAAATCATACCCAACCTTGTCCTGATGTTTCATCTGAAATATTCCTTACACTAAAGGTTCTTACATTAATCATACCTCAGCTCATTATTATGAGAGATCGAGATTTTGTCATGATATCCTTTTTACTTCTATGGTTTTCTTTATTTTAGCACGGAGATACTAGAGCGAGACAGTCTGACACAATGAACAAAACATACTCGCCGCTAGTCTCCGTTAGGAAGGTTCTGAAGTGCTAAATACGGTATTCTCTCCTTGCAGGAGATTATATTTTAAATGATTATTTACATAATCTCAAATTAATGTTACAATATGTAAAGTTAATCAAACAGGAGATTCATATGTACTCAAATGAAAGTGCCGTCCTCGGTACTTCTACCGTTGCGGCTCCAACTATACTCGGTATAGTCCTTTGGCCAAATCTAACCCTTGTATTTGTTGGTGTAGCTTTTGCGTTACTAGGGGTATTATATCTATTATTTAAAAGGCGCGTGCGCCGGAGCTAGGTTTTTCAAGGGTGGATATACTCATTACAATCGTCACCATTTATATCGTATTTGGTTTCATACGAGCGATTTACCGTTTGGCAACTGGCTTCTTATATACTCCATTAGCGAATAATTCAACAGATGATAAAAAGTACACACCGTTAGTGACCGTAGTCATTCCAGCCTGGAACGAAGCAGTTGGCATCACCAGCACAGTGCGTTCAGTCATTAACAATGGCTACCCGAAATTAGAGATAATTATTGTAGACGATGGATCGACAGATACTACCGCTACGAAAGTAAAAGAGATCATTAAAAAAAGCCAGCAGTTGGTTAAACTGATAACACAAGTAAATAGTGGAAAATCAGGAGCTCTAAATGCCGGCATCGCTAGAGCAGAGGGCGAACTTATACTTACGCTTGATGCAGACTCCTATCTCGAGCCAGGCAGTATCGCTAAAATGGTTAAAGCTCTTGCTGATGACGCCTACAGTGTAGCAATTGGTGAAGTTGTGGTCGGAAACACAAACACATGGCTTGGACGCGCGCAACATTACGAGTATTCTGTTGGTTTTCATATAAAACGAGCTCAGCATGTATTCGACTCCGCATACATCTTCCCCGGTGCATTAACGATGTTTCGCACTACAGTATTGCAAGAAGTTGGTGAATTTACTGATTATAGTAGCACTGAGGATTTAGATATTTCTATGCGCATCAAGATGGCAGGCCACAAGATTGCTTATGTAGACTCGGCTATCTGCGTAACAGAAGGAGCATCTACTGTACGCGGTTTGCTAAATCAACGAACACGCTGGCGTCATGGCTATCTTGAGTGTTTGCTCCATCATAAAGATTTCTTGCTCTCTCCGAAGAAAGGTTGGTATCTCACGCTTGTAGATTTACCTTTGCAGATATTTGGCGTAATTGAAGTTCTTATGTTCCCTCTGATTCTAGGCCTTTTATGCTATCTGCTGGCGGCAAATATAAATCCTCTAGCACTTGTTGCTGCATATTGTTTAGTCCCATTTATACTTTTGATGCTAGGCGACCTGCGTGAAAAATATCAACAGTTAAACTTGTGGATATTCGCGGTACCGATCATGCTGATTTTCATAGAGACTATTGAGTATATAGCTTTACTCAAGTCACTTTACCGCACAGTATATCGAAAACGTACAGTATGGACAGTTTGGCAACGTACTGGTGTGGATAACTAGGCAGTAAAAAAGCGGCAGAAATGCCGCTTTTTTTATGGGGTGTTTCACGAGGCGAGGGGAGTCTAGAACTCTACGAGAAGGATTGCAATACTAATCATCACGCTTCCTTAATATATTCAACATAATACGGTTTAAAACCATATTTTTCATGGAGTTTTTCGGACGCGGTATTGCTGGCGTAAATTCCAGCCTTAAAACGATCTGCATGCTGTTCCTCGACAGCCCAGCGTTCGGCTTCTTCGAGAAGTCGCGCCGCAATGCCAAGGCCGCGTAGTTGGGGCTCGACATAGATGGCTTCAAGATGACATTCTCTGTTTTTGTCCGCGAGATAGTCGAGTACTTCAATATAACTATACTGATACCCGACGATCGAGCCACTACGTTCCGCAACGATAATGTGCGCTGCGTCATTTTTAAGTTCTGAAGCATAGTACGACATCGCCTCGTCCGCGTTAAATGTTAACCCTGGCTCAAACTGGCGCGATTCCGCCTGAAGTCCTTCACTCATGGAGATAATCCTGTTAAGATCTTCGTGCTTGGCACTTCGTATAGAGACTTCCGTATCTGTCATGTACCCTATAGTATCATGACTATCTGGGTAGAACTTAATCTCCCTGTTGCCCGGGTAAGATTCAATTGTCCTGGTGTTATATACTGTGAATATGCCACAGCCCCCTAACGACAGAAAAAACGAAGATACGCCCGCCAGCCGGCTAGACCTTAATAAAATGTATCCGAGAGCAAAATCATTTGATGAATTAGCCCATGAAAGGGAGGAGACCGACAGGCTGCATGCCCAACGCGCGCCAAAACATGTCATTTTACTCATTGGTCTTAAAATCTACAGTATACTGATTGGCTTCGCTCTAGCCCTTACTATTAGCTTTGCTATCATACCGACGAATATCATCGCCGGCGTTTTCTTAAGCTTTTTTATCGGCCTGGTCTGGCTTGGATACACCGTATGGATGCTCACCAGCATCTCAAACTCATTCCAAAGATTTGGGTTTAGCGCAGAACCCTTTTTCCAATTATATGCGCTCGTCTATTCGATATTGGCGTGTGCTTCCTACTATTTTGTCGCCCACATTTCACTCGTCATATTCCTGACGCTAGCTACATGCCTCCACTTTATACTGGTGTATGTTCTACTGAGGACAAAGCTCAAGGCTTCTTGAGATATATTTATTACTTTAGCAATATCTTACTTTTACATGGATAGTTTGGAACATCTCAGGATAATATAGTGTCTCGTATTCGATTCGTTCATCCGCAAATTTAATTATTACTCTGGACCCACTACAACAATTGCTCTATAATGAATTATATGACGAAAAATAATCTAATGACCGTTAAATATATAGACCTTTTTGCCGGACTTGGCGGGACGAGAATTGGATTAGAACAAGCCTTAAAAGAAAACGGGTTTCTAGGAGAGTGCGTATTCACGTCAGAAATCAAGCCACACGCGGTAAAAGTCTACGAGGATAACTTCAAAGGCGAAGAGGTGAGTGGCGATATAACCCAAATTGACGCGAAAGACATACCTGACTTTGATTTCCTGCTAGCCGGATTTCCGTGCCAGCCTTTTAGCTCAGCAGGAGTGAGAAGAGGCTTCATGGATACAAGGGGAACGCTCTTTTTTGATATCGAAAGAATATTAAAAGAGAAACGTCCACGGGCATTCTTACTGGAAAATGTCGAGGGTTTAGTGCTTCACGATAGAGTTGATAGAAGCCGTCCGATTGGACGTACTCTTGAGACCATTATTAATCATCTGGAGAATTTGGGGTACGAAGTAAATTGGAAAGTACTGGACGCGAGTGAATACGGCGTACCTCAAAAACGTAAACGTATTTATATTACCGGATCCCTCTCCGCGAAAACGGATTTAAATGACCTGAATAAAAATAGCTCAAAACTTGCGAATGTTTTAGAAAAAAACCTTCCTCAGTCAGCCTATCTTAATGACAGCGTCTTAGTTAAGAAATTACTTGAACACTATAGCGTTGACCAGATGAAAGGAAAACAAATAAAAGACAAGCGCGGCGGCGCAAACAATATACATAGTTGGGACGTTGAATTAAAAGGACCTGTCTCGGAAGAACAGAAGGCACTTCTAGACGAAATGCTAAAACAGCGCAGACGAAAATCCTGGTCACTATCCAAACAAATCCCGTGGTCGGATGGCATGCCGTTAACGTTAGAGGAAATAGCGACGTTCCATACCCAAACATTGTTCGAGCATAAAATGTCAGATAAGAAATACCTGGTGCATCTAAAATCAATCCTGGACGACCTCGTAAAAAAGAAGTATCTCACATTTGAAATTCCAAAAAAGACAACGCCTGAATACCAGGTAAAAGGATACAATATCGTCGTTGGAAAGCTAAGTTTCGAAATCAGCAACATCCTAGACCCAGAGCATGTAACGCCTACGTTAGTAGCGACGGACGTTACGCGCATGGCCGTCGCGGATAAGAAAGGTCTTCGTAGGATGACAGTAAGGGAAGGACTAAGGTTATTCGGTTTTCCTGAGTCATACGAAATTGACGGCCTTAGCTATACGAAAACATTTGACCTACTCGGAAATTCAGTTAGCGTGAATGCGGTACAGATAGTTTGTGACCGGATAATTAAGGCTGCGTTTTAGTAAACTCACTATAGGAAGCTCCTACTTCCGCCAACCATTCCTCTGCGGATGCGGTGTCACCGGTATATTTCGCAAGCGTTTCTTCTATCGCGTTAAGAAAAGCGACTCTGCTATTGAATGGCTGAGCGCCCTTTGACATAGTCTTGAAATTATACGGCCGGATATTATGGATTTTACCTTGCTTTACTTGAGCACGAATGGCATATTCTTTCATGCTACATGTAATTTCCCAAATCTTTTTGATCCAAATACCGTTTATCTTGATCACGCCATTAGACAATGAATAGCCAAGTATTAAATAATCAACATCGAGTTTGTACGCTTCCGTCCTGAGCGATCTTGTGTACGCGTCAAATTGGGCTACGTCAAAATTAGGTGTTTTCGCAAAATCAAAAGCCTTCACTTCTAAAAGGTTAACGCGGTCATCTTCACTAAGATAAAAATCCGGGAATTGCTGCGTATTAGGATTACCTCTACTGTATACGCCGTTTAAGGTCATCCATTCGCCCAGCCACTCTTGGAGTAGGTTTCCGGTTGCGCTTTTATCGTTAACTTTCAGTTCCGTATTCAGCAGTTCCAAGCTAATTGATCCCTGCGCGCCAACGATACCCTGTCGTTTTAGTAATTCATATAGTTCAAGTGCTTTTGTTCCGTACATACGGGTTATTATGGCACAGAAGCATGTAATTGTCGCTAGACTATCCCGGCGCGCTTTCCGTACGCGTATTTCAAGTCTGGAGCTCTGTTTTTGCCGTATGGCGATCAGCATCATCACAAAACTCCCGTTGACACGCGTAAGAATATGAGTATAGTTAACATATAGGTTAACTATCATGAATATTCCTTATGACTCACTCCAGCTGGACACAATACTCAATGCGCTTGCTAACCAAGTACGCCGTGGGATTATTCATGAATTATCACTTCACCCGGCAACGGTCGGGCAGATGGCAAAGCGTCACGGCATTTCATTGCCTGCGATCCATAGGCATATCCGTATCCTGGAAGAGGCCGGCCTGATCGTCCGTAAGAAAGTCGGACGAACCAACTTTGTCGCTCTCAATCACAAAACCTTAAACCTGACTCAAAAATGGCTCATGCAATACAAAACCGAATGGGGCAGCGCTGATGCCTCATTAGAAAACTATATTTCCAGGATGCAGGAATGATTTCTGGGAATTAAATAAAGGGTTCGGTTACCGGGCCAGAAGGAGAAATAACAATGGGAAAATACGTGTACGTATACTACGCCGGTTCGGATACTGATGCCGGAGACAGCCAAGCATGGGGCGAATGGTTCGGGAAATTAGGCGACAAGCTCGTTGATGCCGGAAATCCTTTCAACGAAGGTGGCCAGGCCGTGTACCAAGGCGGCGTAATGCCCGTCACGGATAAGCCGGTTACCGGGTACAGCATCGTTAGCGCTGACAGCATGAAAGAAGCCGAGGAACTAGCCAAGGGCTGTCCACTCGTCGCTTCAAAAGATGGTGTTGTTTGTGTTTACGAAGCATTACCTATGTAAAAACCGCCCACTCATGTGGTTCTGGTAGCCTACCAAATGAAACGCAGGTGCGGTTGCACCTGCGTTTCATTATGAGGCAGTGATGTGCTGGGCACGTCTTGAGGAGAAAGAGGGTCCGCAATACTGTGAATCCTGCCCGATAGCCTACCATACCTCGTGGTGGTGGCCGACACATCGTGATCCGATAACTGAAATTGAGACTCCTGAAGCCGGGCTTTAGTACGAAAGCTGGGAGCTACGTGACCTGTCCCGCCGGACAGAATGCCGTTTTCATACACGCCTCAGAAACGGACGGGACATCGGATAACACGAAAATCTTTCTTTCTAGGAATAGTGCAGTAGCGACCGTAGTCTTCGTAAAAGCCAAGTACGGCGACCTATTACCCGGCTACTCAGGTCAGACATACTCCACAAGAGGCGAGGGACAAAAGCCTGATTTTCAAGCCAGTGGTTATACAGCACCAACGCCTCGATTTTACGCAGCGTATCATTCATTTTAACGTCACCAAAAACGATCACGGAGGTCATGAAAGTTCCCGTAGGCCAGTCCAGGTGCAGCAAAAGGTTATCAGAAATTTTTTGACGGTAAGACGCTAGATCCTCTTGCGGCTCTTCGCCCGCAATAGCCAGTAGCACTTCAACCGTACTGCCTATCGTGCTACGCATCCGCACCGTATGTTGCAGCGCCTGCTCAACCTGCGAACGCACTTGCCGGAATTCACCTCCATACGCGACGGGCACTATGACCACATGCTTAGACTGTAAGACAAGATCCACGCCCTCGTCATTATGCACTATCGTGGTGTACTGCATATCATCAACCTCAAGCCAACTCACATCGGCATACGTCATCGCCACCCGAAGCCGGTGAGTCGAAGCCGCCACTTGTAGCCGCGTACGCCACGACAGACGATAAGGCGTCATTTGCCGGAGAAGCCGTTGGCGTAGCAGTTCGGTAGCCCGTAAATCTTCTGGCTCGCGTACTTGTTTCCAAGCCGATATAGGGGTAAGGCCTTTCATCAGCTTCTGCAAGCTACCCGTGCGTGTTCCATCGCCATTGATAAGATCTGCCAATATCCCACCTCGCAGCAGTTCGTTATGAGAATTAACGATAGCCACCTGATGATCTACTGAATCTACGCCTGTCTTCCAATACGAAAGCGCCATCACGCGTATAATTTCAGACTCCGGTTTTTTGCCAGACGCAGGTCCGATAGTCGAAAGGAGCCGCATGTTCGTACCTACGGTTTCGAGCATTATCCGCGCCAACAAAAACTCACGATAGGCATCAACGTCGCTATTATTATCATGATCCACCCAGATTATAAGATGGATTGGCGCGTTCTTTTTATTCACTCGTATAACGTCTTGGGCAGCCTTGACTATAGTATCGACAGGTTCATGAGCGCGTACCACCATCACGATGGTGCCGGCTGGCTTGTTATAACTAAGGGATCTGATCGGACGGTCATACCGCAGCCGCTGTGCCCATGTAACTACGTCTACCATAGAGAGGTGGTGGTGTTGAAGATAACGGGAAAGAATCCACGTGGATTCCAGACCAGCTATTTGCTTGTTCGTTCGCGTTATTGGCGGTAATCCCGCTATAGCCCTGCGCATGCCTTCAGGACTATACACGCGGTATGAAGCTGCCTCAGACGCATCATACATCTCACTAAAATCAGCTCTGTCCTCTACGCCCAAGCTGACGAGTGCCCCCTGGAGATCGGCAGCAAGAGCGTTCGTACCGGAACGAAGCCGGTCTTGCCAGGCCAACACGTCCTCAGCCCACCGTTCTATCCACTCAACGAGTGCCTGGGGCTGAATACCATCTTGTTGCTGATCACCCACAAGAGTAGTCCGGGACGCCTCCAAGGCTGTCTTCATTCGAGCTGTCTTCCTATTGAAAAAGGACCGTTTACTATGACGAAGCAAGTCTTGAATCACAACCGCCCGATGCAGTAGCTGCTGCTCCCAATATGACTTATCAGCTGATTGGACGAGTTTCTTCAGCCGCTCATTAAATTTGGCTTCGGGATTATCCGATACGACCTGCATCACAAGCCGGAGTATTCCTTCGGCAAGCAGATCGCCAGCCTCTTCATGCGTAGCCCTTCGTCTCGTGAACCGGTTATAGTTGCGCTGAGGAATACTTCCTGCCCATGCGGCTTGCCCATCCGTAAGAAGATAGGGCACAAGGAAGAACCAGTCTTCGCAGTATATTTGCGGATAAAATCCGAGTACGGCCTTGCGCGTATCGACCAGTATAGCCTGGCTACTCATGTAACTGTCTACGACTACCGATCCGTAGGCCTCCAAGTAGGCACCCACTACTACGGAGTGGTCCGCTTCTTGCCTCGCGTTACTTGCAACCACTTTTGCGCCAGATCGCATAAGGTCAACCTGTTTAAGAAAGTGGCCCTCTTGGATTTCCACATCGTCGTCAACGAATAGCACGGAGGGCCAACCCATTGTCAGGGCTAGCTGGAGACCAAAATTGCGCTTATCTGAAAGATCCCAGCCTGGAGGGCAGTCAAGCACGGACGCCGGCCGCGACAGGGCATCATGGTTATTGTCAAAAGGCCCGTCTACCGCCAGCCATTTTAGTTGCTCGAACCTACGCGCCAATAGTATTACGTCCTGCCGCTTCGCCTCACCGCTACATAGCACGACAAAATATAGCCCGTACCGTTCAGCCAGACCCATATTCCGAAGAAGAAACTGCTCGACTCCTCTTATACTGCGGGAAACCGGCATGATAATCGCGCCGACATGGGCAGAAGCATCTATATCAACCGGTGGAACATACTGGCTGGCATCACGGGCCGTTTGACGTAGGTTATCGCCCATAGCCGTGACCCGTCCGGTCGGATAGTCAGCAATAAACTCAGGCGGTGGTACCGACATAGTAAACAATCTCCATTGCCACCCTAATTATTTTATATGATTGACGCTTATCTTAACATTAAATGCTCTAAAATTCAAGCGACCAATTAAAAAGACGGCTGGATTACGCCAGCATACATACTAGGTATCTCCTAGTGACAACAGGCTAGGGGAGCAGCCATTAGCAAAACGACTGATAAGAATTTTACACGTTTAATGCGTGCGGCTTTACTGCTTCCGCAAAATCTTCTCTATTGCTTTTCCCTTGGCTAACTCATCGATTAATTTATCCAGGTAGCGGATCTCCTGCATGGTTCGTTCTTTGATCTCTTCCACCCGGACACCACAGATCATGCCTTTAATTAAAGCCCGGGAAGGGTTCAGCCTGGGAGCTTCCGCAAAAAAAGTCTCGAGATCCGTTTGCTTTTCCATCTGCGCTTCTAGCTCTTTTTGGCTATATCCTGTCAGCCAGCAAATAATTTCATCGACGTCCGCTTTCGTACGTCCTTTTTTCTCGGCCTTAGCGATATAAAGGGGATAGACTCTTGCGAAGCCCACTGTATAAATCCGAGGTTTCATCATGATATCCTTTTGCTTCTACGGTTTTCCTTATTTTAGCACGGAGGCATGAGAGTGAGACAACGGGCGGAGGTTACCTGCCTGGCTCAAGATCATTCTGTTTTACCACTTCGCGCATCATATTGATCATGTTTGGTAGTGCTAAAAGATCCTTGGCGGTAGTTGTTTCTTCAGGACTTGCGACGCATAGCTGTCTAACCTTTCCTTGTTCAGCAACAGCAAGAATAATGTCGTCTATCGCAAACTCATCAGCATCTTCGGAATGGTACGGCAAAAAGGCGTAAGAACCGACCTCATTATGGACGGATGTCACTTGCTCAATAGCATCCACAAGATGACTTGAATCAAATGCATAAATAGAAGCATTACATCCAGATATTTATTTTATCGCATATGATTCCAAGATTAAATGGATTAAATGGATTAGCTCATGGTTAAAGCTCATATTGATAACGAAATATCCTGGACTCCGGCTCACGTAGCCTGACGCAATTGATGAGACCGAATGGCCTTTATCGGTGGGCTGACTTATACTAGACATTGTTCTGAAACATAATATAAAACAGCTAATACGTTCCATCGAAGGGAGCTGCATGCCAAAGTTCAACAAGCATTTTTTACATGGTGAATCGGGAATTATCTTTTATGCGGGTATAGCGTTAGCCGTAGGAGCTTTCGGCATAACCATCGCCAGTCTGCTTTACGCACTAACGCCCGTGGAAGCTGCGCTTCCTATCCCTAATCCAAATCTTTCGGATGCGTTTACCGCTACGAAATTAGGGCACGAAACCATGAAGGCTGCCGGTGTCATTGGAATCATTTTTGATATCGTTTTTATGGCGGCAACACTCGTACTGCTAGCTTTTCGAAAACCTAAAACCCTATCGGTCGAACCACTAGGTTGGGCATTCGTGACACTGAGCGTTTTAATGTTTGTCGTGGCTGATGCATTAGCAGCAACCGCGCTGCCAAGGTTAGCACTGGGATTTCAGTTAACGGACGCGTTCATAGGGTTCAAGCTTCTATTTGACATCTTTTTCGTCATGGGTAGTATTAGTTTCGGGCTGGGCGGCAGCGCGATTTTTATCAGTGAATTAAGAGCGCAACATGCACCGCGACCGCTAAAAGTTTTGATGTGGAGTGGCCTTCTTTTTGCGCTCGCAGGGCTTATATCAGGACTGCTATATATTATGAACGTCAGTCTTCCGCTAGTAATGGGAGCGGCTATACTAGGCGGGGGATTGATCTTCTGTATCTATGGCGTACATATCGCAAACAGTACTCGCCGCTTGCAATAACTAGGGTATCGCGCATGATTTAAGTGAGGCTTTGATTCTTCAGCATCGCAATCTATATCGTCATCGTTAAAAGTTAGATTAACGTACTGCCACTCCTGCCAGAATGATTATATTTAAATGGTCTTACTTATAGGATCTTTATTATTTGTTATGGTTTATCGAAGTCAGTGATTGGATCTTTGATTGGCGGCTCACATCCAAAAAGATCTCTTGCGCCACAGCCAAGAGACTTACTGAAATAACCATAATCTTCACCAATAGATAAGTAGGATTTGTCATGAGCCACGTCATTTGGATTATATGATCGTATAAGATGAGTGGCTGTATTTCTCGATAGTCCGGATCGATTTGTTGACGGGTCGTAAAGCTTGCATGAAAGATTATTTCCTCTTGACCAGTCTAGGAAGCCAAGAGAAAGATTACGAGGATTTGCGAAGTCGTCGTAGAAGTTGGCGCATTTGTCATCCCGACCGCTATTATAGCTGTGTGGAGTTCCAAAAACCTGAACGAGAGAGTTGCTCTCGGCCAGTTTCTGAAAGATCTCGTCCCTCGTAAGTGATGTCTCTAGTATATCGACATATCGTATGAAGCAATTTTGAGTCCAGTTAACTACTGTAAATTTATTTTTTGACTGAGAGGTAAAATAGCATGTATCCACTTTTGCTGAGTGGGTGGGTGTCTCACTGTTAATCAATCCTGCTAGGTACAGTAACTTGATTCGATTATTTTGTTCAGCGTCGAAGCCCTGCTCTACTTCCTGTCTTGATTCTGTCAGCTCTTGCCGTATAGCGTAGCTGCTCGAAGTGACCTGTAAGAATGCAAAAAATCCTGAATAATAAGAGTATACGCCTGCTATAGCAATAAGTAGCAGTAGACCTACGGCTATAATGGTGTTACGAACCCATGTAGGGGCTTTCTCTGAGATTCTGGGCCGGCGGTTACGAGTATTCTTTTGCGTATTTTTATTTTGCTTAGCCATATGCACATTGTATCATCCATACATTCTCTTCTTAAAAGACCTCCACCTTTGGTTAAGTCTATGCGTTTTGAACGTAGTGTGATATGTTCATTCTATATCTATAAGTAAGGGAGCTAATATGTCCGCAGATACGTCAGTGCTAGAAGACCCTAAAGAGCAGCAACTTGAAGATAAACCACATATGGATAGTGACGGGGAGCATCTATCCGCTTTGCCCGTAAGAGATTACGATTCCGCACCCGAGCACGTAAAGCAATTCTATTTAGACAATCACACCCACCATACGTACGAATCAACCCGTAAGCTATGGAATGACTACGCCTCACCCAAAGCAAGAACGCTTAAAGCCCCTATGTGGGATATGCTCGTCGCCGTAGGGGAGTTTTTTGACGCCAGCGATCCCGATGTCGAAGACCCGCAAATCGTCCACGCGTTCCAGAGTGCGGAATCCGCAAGGGAAAACGGGGAAGATGACTGGATGCAGGCAACCGTCTTAGTCCATGACGTCGGTAAAATTCTCGCCACCAATCTGCTTCCAGGCAGAGAAGCCCTGCCTCAATGGTGCGTTGTGGGTGATACGTTCCCACTCGGCATAAAATTTGATGAGCGGATCGTTCTATCCAAATACTTCTTCGAACAGCCTGCCGTGCCCGATAGCAGCGATCCTTTGCTACGCAAGGGCTGGCCAGGAAACCCTGATGTCAAGCATCCTGTCTACGGTACTGAGCAGGGCGTATACGAAGACGGCGTAGGCCTGGATAATCTTACCGTTTCATTCGGCCATGATGAATTTTTGTTCCAGGTCCTAAACGGGAACTGTAACCTGCCAGACGGCGCGCTCCGTATGATCCGCTACCACTCCCTATATCCTATCCACTCAGCAGGTGCATATAGCCGCTTGCTAGGTGAGGGTGACGACGAAATACTTGCAGGCGTCAGACGCTTCAACCAGTACGATCTCTATTCAAAGGTTGAAAAAAAGCCGGATATCGCAGCACTCATGCCTTACTACAAGAACCTGGTTGATAAGTTCTTCCCAGAACCACTTAACTGGTAGGAACTGGTTTAAAGTAAAAGGGTGCTGTTAACAGCACCCTTTTACTACGCTAATTTTGTAAAATCATATAGTTAATGCTATAGTCATGACATGAAATCGTTCAACGGCAATACGTATCTATATACCGACTATATCTTGGCGGTATTTGCTGTTCGCTCGTAAATTTAATTCTTATTTTTCTCAGCTAATTACCGCCTAAAGAGCGGTAATTTAAATTTTAGTAGAAAGATAATTATGAAAAACGATGCATTTAACAAACGAAAAGAACATATCATAAGTCTCGCGACCGGGCCGGTTGCTCCGCCTGTACACATCGCGTACCTTCCGCACGAAAACAAAGTATGGGAAATAGTGAGCACGACGCTTAGGCCGATTTGGGATGCCGTGGTTATTGATGAAGTGCTTGAAGCACGCGAAACCATCAAGTTACCGTTAGATTTTGTCCCGCAACTGTCGGAGGTGTCAGATAAACTTCTGGCAACGAGTGGTTTTACGTACCATGCAGTTGGAGGTCTTGCTCCTAAGGACGAATTCTTTGGCGCACTTGGCAGGAAATCGTTCCTATCAACACAATACTTGCGCCACCCGAAATCACCCCTCTACACGCCCGAGCCAGATATCATCCACGAAGTCATAGGCCACGGGACCTGTCTTGCCAATGTTAAACTTGCCCAATTACACCAGCTGGCAGGCTCAGCGCTTGTGCGCGTATCGACCGAACAAGCCAAGCAGTTCATCGCGAACGTATGGTGGTTCTCAGGTGAATTCGGCGTTATTCGCCATACAAAAGGCGTCAAAGCGTTTGGCGCAGGACTACTTTCTTCCGTAGGCGAGCTCCAGTCTTTCACGAGAGAGGCGACTATACGACCGGTTAATATCAAAGAAATGGGGACAACACCATACCAGATAGATATTTTCCAACGGACGCTTTTCGCGGCCGATTCTGTCGACCACTTGCTTGCATACGTCGGCGGGTTTTTCGCCCAAGTTGACGACATAATGATAGAAGAAATGCTACGTGCGTAGCTATCCATGACTATTAATCAAGCATCAATACGTACAGGGCAATATGTAGGACTACGCCTTGCACTACGTGCACGCCTTACTCGGATACCAGACATCAGAGATTTCGTGATTCGAGGCTAGAGTATTGCATTTATTTTAGCAATATAATACAGTTCACAGACTCACCTGGGGGGTGGACACCATGTGTAGCGGATGGGATTGGAATCAGGAAGACGCTCCGAAGGAGTCCTGGGCGTAAAGCCCGCCACGCATAATCAAGATATAGGGGTCTTTTCTTTTTAGGCAGAAATCTTTTCGATAATCTTTGGTACTGCTACGAAACGATCAATTATGCGAATTCCACATTAATCACGGACTGTCTTATAATAAGAGTAGGATAACAGTGGAGGGTGGATCATGGCAGAAGCAAATAATTCCTCAAACGAACCCGTTACGGCCGTGTTCAGCTGGACGGTAAAACAAGGTGAGGAACAGTCATTCCAGCACATGATGCATGCCGTGCATAAAGTCGCCCGTACCTTTCCAGGGCACATGGGCGTTACCACTTTAAACTCTCCTACGCGTAAAGAAAGTTTTCAGACCATATTACGGTTTGATACCACTCAGCACCTTGAAGATTGGCTGAGTTCACCCATACGTCAAAAGATGATGAAACCCCTGGCGAAGATTGCGAGTACGGATACAGCTACCAAATCAACCGGACTAGAAACCTGGTTTGAAATTCCAGGTCAGCAAGTTACTCCACCCCCAAGATGGAAAATGGTAGTCGCTACCTTTATTGCAATCTACCCCGTAAGTTTACTCTTTTCACTCTTTTTGTCTCCGTACATTGAAGATTGGCCCATCCTGGTCCGGGCATTGTTTCTACCGATCATCGCGCCGGTTATTTTGACGTATCTATTCATGCCATTTTTGACACAGCGAATTTTAAAACGCTGGTTGTATAAAAAGGATTCGTAATCAGGGAGGGGAGGTGTGTCTATGAAAAAATCAATCGGGTTTATAGGAATCGGGACTATGGGAAGCCGGATGTCCGCCCGGTTTCTTAATGCCGGTCTGGAAGTAACCGTATTCAACCGGGATAAAAACAAAACAAAACCCTTAGTAAAACAGGGCGCTAAGGTCGCGGGTTCTATCCCGGAACTCGTAAAAGCAGCTGATTATATCTGCATATCCGTTTCAAACGACGACGCTATAAAAGATGTGGTTAGCCAAATAATACAGGCTGGCGTCCGCAATAAAACGATCCTCAGCCTCAGCACTATTTCTCCAGATACCGCAGTGGAACTAGATAAAAATATCTCGGACTGTAAAGCTCGGTTTCTTGACGCGCCCGTGTCTGGAAGTGCGCCTCAGGTAGAGTCAGCGCAATTACTCGTGTTCGCTTCGGGTGAGGAGAAGATATTTGAAGATGTTAAGCCAATACTGAGCGCTATAAGCAGGACGGTGTACTACCTAGGACCAGCAGGGAACGGATCACGCATGAAGCTCGTCACGAATACTCTTTTGGGACTGGGCGCCCAGTCGCTTGCCGAAGCGCTACTTCTGGGTCAAAGAATGGGGATATCCAAGGACAAAATGATCGAAGTGCTGAGTGAATCAGCAGTCGTATCGGCGTCTCAAAAAATAAAGATGCAAAATGCGCTTGCAGATGACTACCCGGTAGCATTTTCGCTGGCCAATATGTATAAAGACTACGGCCTTATCCTAGAACAAGCCCATGCTACGAATACCCCCATGCCAGCAACAGCCGCAGCACGACAAGTCAGTGCTGTAGGTATGGCTCGCAAACTGGATGCTGACTTCGCTGTCGTTATACGGCTCCTAGAAGAAATGACACGTCCGACGACTCGAAGTTAACAGAGGTCTTAATCTAAGAGCTGTAGTTCGCTTAAGAAAATATTCAGGGGTCTCTTGCTATAATTCACCTATGGAAAAAGAGTACTCCCCTCCGGAAAGTGTCACGACGCCTCACAGGTTAGAAACCTTCAGCGACGGCGTGATGGCAATTATCATCACCGTCATGGTGCTTCGTCTTAGTGCGCCGTCCGTCCCAACGCTCAGCGGCTGGCAACCGTTCCTGCCTCAGATAGTAGCCTATGTCCTTAGCTTTATTTTTATCGCCCAGTACTGGAATAGCCACCACCAGTTGCTCCGCTTCACCAAACGGATCAGTGGAGGCGTCATGTGGGCAAACATGCATTTACTGTTTTGGTTATCGTTAATCCCCGTCGCTACGGCGTGGATTGGCGAAGATGACAATTACCTCCATGAGTCTCCGACTGTTCTATATGGGGCAATCGCGCTCATGGCCTCAATCGCGTATGCAATTCTTACGCGGCTCATAAAAAGGATCGAACCCGAGGAGGTCGCAGCGCACCACACAGTAAGGAACACGAAAAATATTACCTCTATTATTACCTATACGGGAGGGGTTGTTATTGCCGCGCTCGGATTACCCCTCGTGGGGATTGTCTGCTACGTCCTAGTGTCGGTATTGTGGCTTATTCCTGACCGCCGTCTTGCTCGTCTGTGGCAGCGATCGCCGGTACGCACCTCCATTAGGGGTAACTAGACGCTTTTTTAAGCAACTCAAATGCATACGCTATGATAAGATCATGAACTTCGATAATTTAACAAAAGAAATTCAAAACCTACTCAGTGAAAAAGAACACGTCGTCATCGCCGTGTCCGGTTTTGGTGGCTCAGGAAAAACGACGCTCGCAGAAAGGCTAGCGTCTCACTTCAAAGACTCAACTCTTCTTCAACTAGATAATTTTCTTATCAATCGCGGCGAAGGAAGTGGCTGGAGCGGTGGCTATGACTGGAAACGCTTCGAACACGTCCTACTAGATGCCAAAGCCGGAAAGGATCTGCATTATCAGTGGTACGACTGGCCTAAAGACGAAACGAAAGACTGGATTGACCAGCCACTACCTCCGCTTCTTATCGTGGAAGGCGTAAGATTACTTCAACCAAACCTACATCCTTACTTCGATCTAAAAATCTGGATTGATTGTTCCATCGAAACCGCGACGGAGCAGGGGAAAGCCCGCGACCGCGCAAACAAGGCCGATGCTGACTTTGATATTGAATCCCATATACGAAAATGGGATGACATTTGGATTCCGAAAGAAAAAGAGTATCTTGCGCACTTTAGCCCAACAAAAGATGCCGATATTCTTTATACGTATTAGGTTAAGAATCAAGCTTTCCAACGCGACCAAGTTATAGCTAATTAAAATCCATATATGAAAGCAGGCGCCAACGACCGTAGTCGCTGACGCCTTGGCGCTTCCGTTACTGCTTCCTCACTCGAAGGCGTTCACTAGGAACCGGCCGTAGTGGCCGCAGCTCAGCTTCGAGTTGAACATCTGAGCCTTCGCCAGGCTGGGACCACCGACCGTGATGTTCTGTGCGTACAGCGGAACGGACGTCTTGTAACTGTTCTGCAGGTTGGGGCACACCCGCTCGACGAAGGCGAAAAAGCCCATCGAGCGGTCTTCGTAGTAGCCCGCACGAGCCTTGGTAGGCGCGCTGTTGATGCGCCTGATCTCGGCTTGCACGATCTTGACCTCTCGCTCGAGCAGTAGCTCTGGCATGTGCGGCAGATACCTGTTAAAGCGAAGCGAGAACCGACCTCCGACCCGTTCCACCCACATGGATGCGTCCAGCGCACCGAAGTAGACCTCGCAGAAATCGGCGAAGTGCAGATCGAGTGTGGCACGAGTGACGGCTCCGAACTCGCCCGGCTTGCTAGCCAACGCGTCGAACAGCGTCGCCGCATCGTCCTTGTCGATACTCAGATGAGTGTACACGGTAGCTCCTTGCTGCCAAAAGTAGTAGAAGGTGCTCACCGTGGCAGAAACGGAGAGCTGTATATGCGTAAAAAGCGCACATGCAGCTCTCCGTTTAATGATTTTAATGTACTGACTATGCATACTTTATCATAAAGTTAACATAAAATCAATAGCTACGTTCCCGACACGCATCATAACGGAGAAAAAAGCTTTCCGGTACGATGGAGCTGTATGTTTGGTATGATAGGGTAGATGTTTAACTCTTGGCAAATAAACCTGATCTTTTTTTATATCTTCACCGTCATATTCTTCCAATGCTATAAGCTAGCAGTAAAAAACGTAAAGAACGACGGAGCCGCAACGATAGCGCTTCAAGTCATTGCGGGTATCACCGTGCTCATACTCGTGCCATTTTTTGCCATCAATTGGCCGGCAGGAATTGGAATAATCCTATTACTCGTTGCGTCCTGCGTCTTTTACGCGATAAATGACCGGATGCAAACGACCGCCAGAAAGCACCTCGAGGTTTCTACCTTTTCGGTTATTGGACAGCTATCGACGGTTTTTGTCATCCTATACGGCTTAACGTTATTCAACGAGACATTCACATGGCTGAAACTCGCCGGAGCGGTACTGATTATCGGAGCTAACGTTTTAATTTTTTACCAGAGCCGCAAACATAAAATAGAGATTAATATTTATTCCATACTGGCAATTTTGGCAGCATTTGCGTTCGCGACCGCGCTTGCCATTGATGTCGGCATATCCAAAGAGTTTAATCTGCCACTTTATATAAGCCTGACCCTCCTCATACCGGCAATTATGATCGCTATTGCAGGTAAGGTATCGCCCCGCCAATCGGTTACGGAATACAAAACCAACAGCAAGCTTTTCCTCGCTACTGGTATTAGCTGGGCGTTGTCTATTTTCTTTTCGCTAAGAGCCTTCCAGCTAGGCGAAATGAATACCGTCATCACTCTTGAAGCCGTTGTCGTGATATTAAACGTGCTTGCGGCATATATATTCTTAAAAGAGAGAGGCAAGATAAAGCGGAAAATTGCCGGGGCAATTTTAATCGTTTTCGGCGTGCTGCTCACCACGCTTTAGTTTTTGTTATGATAAGAGCATGAAGACTTATACAACCGTTTCAGAGTTCCTTGACGATCTAGATACCGGCAAACGCCGGCAAGTTGAAGCACTCCGTAAGATTATCCTTGACTGCGTACCCGTGACGGAACACGTCAAATGGAATTCCCCAAGTTACGTATATAAAGACGAAGACCGAATAACGTTCAACCTGCATGGAGATGATATCAAGATCCTTATTCATATGGGCGCTACCCGCAAAGAAGACAAAAAGGCCAAGCCGATCATGGACGATGAAACCGGCTTGATTAAGTGGAGCTCAAATATGCGGGGAATCATTGCATTTAAGGATATGGACGACCTTACCGCTAAGAAACAAGACTTTGAAAATATACTGCAGCGTTGGCTGGAGGTTGAATAAAAATTTGAGCGATTTCCGTCCTTACCGATTTAGCCCAATCACCACAAAAGAAGGCCTGCTTGAAGTAATCGGGCATATCCACTTTTCATGCTATGGATTATGCAAACAATCTTTCGGCTACTATTTGCCAAATGCCGGTAACATGGGCGTGTTTTGTCATTACGACGATGAATTCGAAATCCTAAAGAAGATCAGAAATGAAATGACCGAAAACTCAGATAATCCTGATTTAAAATATTTCACGTTACGTGAACCAATAACGATTCCCGCAAAAGGGGATATACCCGAAATGACGTACACGCATTTATACATCCGCAAACCAGACCCATACCGTTACCAGACAGGTGATGTTGATTTCTATTTGGACAAATCCGACTATGAAAAACTCAAACAAGAAATGCTCAATGGGGAAATTGTCACCGGCGCGCGTATATTCGAACGCCCAGACTTAGATATGATCGAACTATACAATCCTGATATTGACGCGCTTGGTTATATTAGCACTAATACAATGGCGGAAAAGGTACGAATAAAGCTTTCTGATGCAACAAAACTGTAGATGATCACCATTCTAGTGAAAAGATCTGCACTTAAAGATTTCGTATGGACGCATTTTTGTTTGCTATAATCAGAACTGATACGATGACCGAGAATAGGTGATAGCTTGCAAAGCTATATACGGTAGGATAATGTCTGCCTCGTATCTCCAATTATTATGACAGCCAAACAATACTTAGAAACAAAACTCGAAGAGCTGAAACAACCGGCCGCTCTTGATATTCCCGAAAATAAAGAGTTACTTGTAGATGCAATATTCAAACTGCTAATGTCGAAAAAGTTTCGTAAATATGCAGCCACACCTGAATTACAAAAACACATGTTGTCGGCTATTGCATTAAACGTTGAGAACAATGAACCAATTAACCTTACTTTTCTGCATGGCGCCTACAAACTGTGGCGCTTCGACGAAGCCCCTGAGGCTGACTGGGCGGAACTTTTTTCTCTTATGTACTATTCAAACTGGGTTAAACCGGTATGTGCAATCTACAAACCCGGCGTGTGGTTTGATTTCTTCGTAGACGATTTAATCATCCCCGTGCTCGACAATATTGAACCTAGTGATGTAGAGCAATATCTAGCCTCGTATCAAAACATCATGCATTTCCTAAAGCCTTACCAACCAGAAAACTTGAAGATGACGGTTACACCCGTCGGCAGTCAATTTTCATCCCCTGAAGAATTCAATAAGTCTTTACAACTGAATATTAAAAAAGTTGAATCCTCGCCTGATGGCGGCCTTCCGACTTTAACAGATGCAGATAAGGCGATGGTAGAACTTAATACAAAAGCCACTGATGAACAAAGGAGCGATCCGCAGTGGCGAGAAAAAGTCCTGCTCATACATAACGCATACATGTCTACAAAAGCCGAACCGGGATATCACAACCAACCGACAAAGATCAAGGTTTTCACCCAGCCACTTCCAAATGGCATGGTGATGGCGGTAGGGTCATCAAAAGATTCAGTTGCCAAGTTTTGGGTCGGAATAGGAGCTCTTAGGCCGCGCGATGACAGTTTCCGCCAAATTATTCTGACACCCAATCAATTAAAAGAAGCGTCTTACGCAAGGGAAGCTATCGAGCTTACGGGTCTTATGGGGGAAAATTTTAAACGAATACGAATTTTATCCTAAACCACCGCTAGGAGAAGTTGCAATTTATTCGATAACTTCCGCCAGCTTATTAAAGAAACCCGTCCAGCCTTTTTTCAGGTTGCCGGCATATTCTTCCGCCGGTAGATTTCCTCCGGACTGATGAAAGATCATTTCGGTTTTACCACCCAAATCCTGCAGGTGAATATCCATGACTTCAAAAGTTGAGTCTTCTATATCATCTGGGTCAGGGAAATCAAACTGGAGATGCGTAGGTTCATCAATAACCCGGTATACGCCAACTTGGGGATATTTTCCGCCATCAGGCATAACGGTAGTCGCGCGCCATAAACCACGAACTTTAAAATCAATCGTCACACCCGTCAATTTACCAGGCGAGCCATACCACTGGGCAAATAGTTCTGGATCAGACCAGCTTTTCCATACTTTTTCTACAGGCGCGTTAAATACGCGGGTAAGTGTCAGTGACAGATTATCTTGCATGATGAATCCCTCCTATAGTTTTATGATAGATCCGTCTGAGAATAATTGCCAGTACTGAATGCCGTTAGTTTATAATCCTACATATGGCTAAAGAGTATATTAGGAACTTTGCAAAATATGGCGGGCTTGTCACTGTTTTCTTTGAATGGTTTGCCTTGCTCTTCTTTTATCTTCGCGAGCCAATATATTTTACTGGCGAGCATCCGATTAGCTATTTCGCGACGCTTCCTCAAACCCGTGTAGTGTTTACTGTTTTTTATCTTATTGCTGCGGTTAGTTTTTGGATATTTGCAAAACATCACTTGAAAAAACACTACCAGACGCCAGTTAAAATATTCGTGTTCTCTATGATCGGTTTTGCCGGGCTTGCTTTATTTCCCTATGAACCGGCAAGTGTCCTGAGTACGGTGATTCATAATATTTTAGCCTAGTCATCATTTTGTTTGTTCCTACTCGGCATGTATCTCATGGCTAGGAAGAGTGACGATAGGCGATTTAAGATTATTACGATTCTAGCAGTCATCCTGAGCGCTTTACTCATGGCGTCTTTCATTACTTTATTCCAAAAGACAGCCACTTGGTTTTAGGCCTCGAAGCTGGTTCGTGGTTTGTTTTTCAGCTTTGGATAATTTGGGTTTCATATCGTTCTTATAAAAACATGCTGACTTAATACCAAATAATATGAAAAAATATTCATATTATTAAGCAATGTTCCTGTGATAACGTGATATTGCCCGAGCTGGGCATATTATTTATGGCAAATCACGAACACGATATAACCCGCTTCTCTTTTACTCCGTCAGCTTTACGTGACGGACCACCAGACTTGCAACGAAGGTATCCTGGATTCTTTGAGGAGGCTGAGCATTTCGGTGCGCATCTTTTCAATGGCGAAACCTATTTTAATCCAGTCTATGCCCTTGTTCTCGTTATTAGAACGAAAGATGGTGATAGATTGCTCACAGGAGTTCGCTCTAAAGATGAGAAGCGACAGCCAAATGTCGGTAGCGCCATTACCCTCCGCAGGACGCATGCTCAAGTTCGCGCCACAATGAACACATACAGTAAGTACCGCATTCCCATATTAGGAGGCGCGATAGAGGACGAAGGCTATCATATAACCCAGCTCGATCCGCGAAATCCCGTATTAGTCGCGGACTACGAACCTGGAGCAAAAATCTCAGCGGACGACGAGTCGTGGCCTAACGGCGATATTCCCTTTTATGACACTTTTTATTATCTTATTGAGAAAATTCAGGAACGTGGCTACGAAAATGTGAGGAATCGGGACTCACGGATCGATGACATCATGCAAGATGCTGTCATCTGGCCAGGGCCCGAGTTAATGGGTGTCAGTGAGGTCGGTATATATAACAGCAAATTCCCACTACATAGAGATATCCCGATGATAACCGATCCTGAGCTTCCACCGCCTACCAATGGTACCCGCCCATTGGGTGAAGCGATTTTAGAAGCGAATGACTTTCACACCGTTGTAGGTGCCCTCGACCTTAGCGATATGCCAGAGGCTACAGTGCGAAAGCTATTTTTCAGCCATGCTAATGATCACTATAGCCACTTTGATCTGGCACGTCTTGACTCATTTAACTATGCGGTTAGACACAACGTAGTAGACCTTGTTGCTCCAGGATTCGAGAAGCGTAGTCGTAGTCAAAGAGACATGCTGCATCTACTGGCTTGCGCAGGAGGCTTGTGTTTACGAGCAGCAGCAGTCGGATTAGAACGCCACTATGCTTACATTCAAAAGGTGTTGGGTGATAGTACGACTGGGGTGTACAGCTATCCAATACAGCTCAAACCGGCCAATTCCAGTATGACAATCACCAACGAGCCCATTGATCCAGCTTGAACTCAATCTTGATTAGAAATAGACAAGTCTGTCGCTTCCAGGTTGTATTTGTGTTCAATGTAATTATCCCGGCTAGATGAAGCATACTCAAATATATCAATGAGCGAACGACTAGGCGATGGAGATGCCAGAAGCTCATCCGCCATATAGAGCCGATTCACTCCCGCTTTGCTATGGTCTGTCACGATATAGTCGTCGGGTAGTGCACCTGTGTGGACTGCAAAAAGCTTATCATCAAAAACCTCGTCTTTATACGTATCAATTCGTCGGAAAAAGCCAAGAAGCCGAAGTGAAGGCGCAGTTCCTAAACGTTCAAGCGCGACACGAGCAGCAGCGTCAGCCATAGACTCGCCAGGCTTCACCGAACCCGTCGGCCATTCAATACGACCAATAAAAGGCTGCGCCGTTCTATGCATAACGGCAAACTTATCGCCTTGGCGAATTACAAGCGCAACGCTCATTCGTGCCTGACGGCGCATGGTTAGCTTTTCGGTATTCGCGACAAGGAAATGTTTACCCTTAGAAAGAATCTGATATTGCCCGCGATCAATCTTTCCAATATAGCCGTCGTGTATAAGCTGGCGTATGTAATACCCGCCCAGATCGCTAGAATAATCACCAATGTTGCACATCTCAATAAAACTACATACATTTTTGTAGTAAAAACATGACAGCATCTGAAGAGATTTGCTAGAGGCCATTTTGTTATTATATAATATCGTTAACTATACTGCAAAAAACAGTAGATCCTGAGTCTCAAAACCGTACCGATAGCCAGCCAAAGCGCATTCAATTTGACGATGCAATGATAAGCTTGTGATCATTCTACTCTATCATCCAGCAGCCGCACTTAGATAACGGCGATATGCGCCGAACACTAATAGATGATTTCGTGTCGGTGCTAAATCAGATTATTGAAAAAATTAGTCCTAAAAAGAAAAGACCCCGTATCCTGTAAGATACGGGGGATACCCAGGGCCCGGAGGCCCTGGGTATCTTGATTATGCGCGTGGGACTTAGTTACCAGTCCCAGTACTCGTCCCCCTCGGGCTTTACCGTCGGGTCGTCCGACGGCTTGACCTGGGTGGGCGTGAAGGTTACGTCCATAATGTTCACCCCCCTCCGGGTGGTTCTGTGAACTATATCATATTGTTAAAATAAATGCAACTACCCAAGCACATGGATCTCGAGATCCTATCGCTCCCAACAGCAACAACTGATGCTCTAGAAAAATACGCGTATGATATAGCAAGGCTACGTCCTGAACATTATCCTTGCTTGATCTGGGCGTGATCATTACAGCTATTGATACTCTGTCACACTTGGTTCAAACAAGTTAATTTGATACACTCTAGAAAATGTCACAAGGTAGCTTTAATTTATTTGATTTTGACACACCGCTTGTTTTCGCTGACGGCACGACATTCTGGAATAAAATCACCAATGAACACATCACTCATAGAAAAGGATTCTTTATTCTTGGCCCGTCAGGTGCTGGCAAGACACACTTCGTTAAAAACCAAAAAGAACCGCACTGGATAGACGGTGACAGTATCTGGGCTGGAAGCAATGCGTCGCCAGCAGGTGAATGGTGGCTGCGAAGCGGCGAAGATATTGGCATTATTGACTCACGAAGTGATGTTATGACCGTACAGGCCAAACAACTCGGTCTTTGGGTTATCGGTGCTTCAAATTACTGGTTAAAACCAGACGCGATTGTCATTCCGCACTGGAGCACGCATCAAAAATATATTAAGCACCGCGAACGAAACGGATATGATGGCGGCGCAAAATCCGACGCTTTCGATCAGGTACTTTGGCATAGACGATGGATTATGAAATACGCCAAACAAGGCGTACCACAATTCAAATCAGTTCAAGAAGCAGCTGATTATCTCAAAAGTCTAGAATAGCTAACTGTCCTATCGTATTTTGTTCTATGCTATTTGATATGATAAATACATGGACATACGACTCTCAGATAAACGCATTGACCAATACATCGGTACTTTGCCTGAATGGCAGCAGGATATATGCAAACGAGTACGATCCCTCGTTCACGCAGCCGACCCAGACGTCGTCGAAACAATTAAACGCACCGACCGGCCTTACTTTACGCTCGAAGGAAATATATGCGCGCTGCAAGCTACTAAAGACCATGTAAACATTTTTATTTATGATCCTATCGCACCAGACCCAGAAGGAATTATCAATCAAGGAGAGGAGAATCTCACCGCTCGATCTTTGCAGGTATACCAAGGTGATCAAATCAACGAAAAAGCGCTTATTAACCTTTTCAAATCAGTCATTGCAAATAACCGTGCAGGTGGATGGCGCAAAATAAAAACTACTAAAAGCTAACTTTGAAAAAAGTAGAGAGGTACGTCCGTCAGGCGGGGAAGGAAGCTATTGTCGGCAAAGCCGGCTCACTTCTTCAGGTGGATACCTGTCCCCGCCATGGTGAAGGCTCATCGAGACGAAAAACGATCTTCGAGAATGCGCTTCATGGTCGTGTCAAGTTGTCTAAGGCTGATCCGCAAGGGTTTCCCTTCGACTCCCTCGACGAAGGCATATCTGCCGCCTACGTCCACGGTCTCATCGTTGTCAATGAGCTTTTCGTACAACCCGTTGCCGATGAGTTCGATGACGGCCGCTTGGTAGGCCGGGCCCACCCCGGAGCTCAGACGAAGGCAAAGCACGTTGCTATCCGCCGGCTGGCCCTCGATAATCGGAGCGCTGTCTTCCTCAGGATCAAGGTTAGACACCAACATCAGAGGCACCAGCCCCTTGTAGTAGCCGCTAGGGAATTCTGGCATCCCATCCCACGGCAGCCACACGTACAACGCACCGTCGTCATTTGTTACGACGACATTCCACATAGGAGACATGGACGTTCCTCTCTACTCGGGTAAAGGCAATGTATTACATTGCTTACAATATTATATAATCCAAATTACTCTAGGTCAACTATAGGGAGAGGGCGACTATCCCTTGACGTCACGTAACAGATCGGCTACGCTGGTCATTCTTATCAGCTAGGTACACTTCGGTCATTCGAAATGTAACTCCTATATAAAAGCGCTTGTTAGTGATTGCTTTGCCTGCTTTAAGTCACGAGGTGTGCCTTCAAATATAATCCGGCCACCGTTCTTGCCTCCCTCCGGCCCCATATCGATTATCCAGTCGGCACTACGAATAATATCGAGGTTGTGCTCAATAACGATTACCGTATTGCCTGCGTCAACCAAGCGGTTCATGATGGCAAGTAAATGGGTGATGTCTGACATGTGCAGGCCAGTTGTCGGCTCGTCCATGACGTACACGTTGCCTTTTTTGTGTAGATAACTCGCCAATTTAATACGCTGGCATTCTCCTCCTGAGAGCGTACTGAGCGGCTGACCTAGAGTAAGGTAGCCTATGCCGACATCGCTGAGTGCCTGAAGCCTACGTACGATTTCTTTTTGTTCGAAAAATTTAAGCGCTTCAGTTATTGTTATTTCTAAAATGTCGCTAATAGATTTGCCGTTCAGCCGGTAGGCTAAAACCTCATCTTTGAAACGTTTGCCCTTACAGACTTCACATGGTGTCTTCACGCCATCTAAGAAGGCGAGGTCAGTATAAGTAACGCCTAACCCTTTGCAGTTTTTGCATGCACCTTTTGAGTTGAAGCTAAAAAGGCTGGCATCCACATGGTTAGCGCTAGCAAACGCTTTGCGCACGTCGTCCATAATGCCAGTGTAGGTGGCGGGATTGGAGCGAGTGGATGCGCCCACAGCTGATTGGTCGATGACAATTGCCTCTGGGTGCTGGCTAAGAAACTCTTGCAGGATCAGCGAGCTTTTACCGGAACCGGCTACGCCAGTTATAGCCGTAATGACACCAGTGAGGATATCGACGCTAACATCCTGCAGGTTATTAGCCTTGGCGTTAGTAATCGCCAGAATGCCGCGGGCAGTGCGGAACGTGTCCTTGATCGGCAATGCTTGCTTAAGATGTATGCCGGTAAGCGTACCGGTGTTCAGAAGGTCTTGGTAACTTCCTTCGAACACAATATGGCCGCCGTTTTTGCCCGCCCGCGGCCCAACGTCGACAACGTGGTCGGCAATCTTTATAACATCCGGGTCGTGCTCGACAACAATAATCGTATTGCCTTTATCGCGCAGCTTCTTCAGGAGCTCGTTCAGTAGATGAACGTCGCGGGGGTGCAGCCCGACGCTGGGCTCGTCAAAGATATAGGTAACGTCCACCAAGCTGCTGGTGAGGTTTTTGACCATTTTTATACGCTGGGATTCACCACCGGAAAGCGTGTCTGTTTCGCGGTCCAGGCTCAGGTAATCCAGTCCGATATCTATAACGTGTCGCAGCCGTTCAGTAAGTGAATCCACTGTGCTTTTGGTGCGCGGATCGGTGATAACCTGAAGCGCCGGAACGAGATCGCTAACCTGCATAGCGGTCATACCGGCAATAGTGTGACCGTTAATTGTTACGCCTAGAGCGGCTGGGCTTAGCCTTGCGCCATGGCAAAGATTGCACGGTCCATACGCTATGTAAGGTGCGACCGCTTGCTGTGTACGTTCCGAAAGCGTTTTGAGATCGCGCTTAATATAGGACTGCGTAAATTTTTCGATTATACCGGCATAGGTCACATTCATAACGTTTTCGCCAACTTGCATTTTAATCTTGCGCGGCTTGCTATGCAGTAGTAAGTCCATTTCTTCGGGGGTAAAGTCGCGCAATTTTTTATTAACGTCAAAGAAACCAGAGGCACGGAAGGTATTGGTTTCCCACGACGCAAAAACTGATACTTGCACGGCGCCTTCGCTCAGCGACTTGGACATATCAAGGAAATCGTCGGCTATAACGGTCATTTTTCTACCGACGCCACTGCATTCCGGGCACATTCCCTGCGGGTCATTAAACGAAAACAGGTTTGAAGCGCCGATAGACGGCTTGCCGATGCGGGAGTACAGCAGCCGTAAGATCGCGTAAATGTCGGTGATGGTGCCGACCGTGGAGTGCGCACCGCCGCCAAGGCGTTTTTGGTCAACCACTACAGCCATGCTGAGATTGCTAATTGAGTCAACGTCGGGCTGGGGATACCGCGGCAGTAAGTTACGAATGAACGTACTGAAGTTTTCGTATAGCTGGCGCTGTGCCTCGGCTGCGATGGTATCAAAAACGAGTGATGACTTGCCAGAGCCGGATACACCGGTAAAAATAGTAATTTTTTCTTTAGGTATGCGCAAAGAGACATTTTGTAGGTTATTCTCGCGCGCGCCGTGAATCTCAATATATTTGTGCGCCATGTTACCGTACCTCCTTGCGTAAGGGATGATTATGCTCAATGCCTGCCTGCTGGGCTATGTGTTTTGCGACTGGGTTGTGCTCGATTGCCGCTTCGATCGTCTCGCTCGCAAGCACAGTATTATCTGCGACTGCCACGGTTTCGGGCGGTTTATCGTATTTATAAGGCATCTTGTCCCAGAAATTCCCCTTGAATGTCACATTCCTAAGCGGTGGCGTAACATCCAAAACCACCGGCGTGTCGGCTCGGTAAATAATATTGTTTTCTATTTTAGTCCAAGCTGTACCATAATCGGTGTAAAGTCCAAAATTGTAAGAGGTCAGCACGTCACGGATAACGTTGCCGCTTACGACCGCACCGTCTTCATACGACGTACCTTGCGCGCCCGCAAGGTTGATGCCCCCGCCATCAGCTAACAAGTCCATACTGTTGAAGACCAAATTATTCGTAATTTTTGTCGCGCGCGTTGAGTTGTCCCCGTAGGCTACGATCCCGGAATGTGGCACATCGTTGACCTGATTATGGGTAACTACCGTATGCTGCGCTTCTACGAGTAACACTGCCGAGGAACCGTGGTATTCGCATCCCGTATGGTGAAGCCAGTTGTTCTCGATATGATTATGCTTGGTTTCTTGGTTCGGTATTTTATCAGCCGATGTGCTGCCGAGCGTAATTGCCGTGGCCGAAATATCCTCAAAAATATTTCCGGTTACGGTATTGAATGAGCAGCCTGCCGTAAGTTCTATGCCGCCTGTCCCGAAATGGACAAAACGGTTATTTTCAAAGGTGACTGCTCGGGCGTGCTCAAAGGTGAGTGCGCTTGGCGTAAGCTCGGACGCACTCGGAACCGTCACCCACGACTCTTCGTCCAGTGGGATTTTCTGAACGCCACCCCCCGTGTAGTATGTAGCGCCATGGTAGTGCACAAAACCATTCGGCCCGCTGGGCTGTTGCCACGTTGCATGCGCAAACGTCAACCCGCGGAATGCAATGTTACGCAAGGGTGCATTTTCCGTGCCGCGGCCATGAATGAGCGTCTCCAGTACAGGGATAACAGCCCGTACTGTGCTCATGTCTTCGTCGGCTTGAGGAATGTAGTAAAGTCTGTGTGCACCGGGCTTGGAGCTGTCAAATACAAATGCGCCAGGTTCTTTTAAAAATCCAAGGCCATTCTCTATACGCGTAGGCCGGGATAAGCCGTATTCTGAGACGCTGTTTTTTCCGATATTGGCCGCGATTTTGGACTTATAAAGGCTGCTCGCCCATTCGAAAGCCGGCTGTTTCATGAGTATGATCGTAGATTCGTGGTTCGTTTTGGTGGTTTCTACGCCAATACGCGCCTCTGACCATGGGTAGATACCCGTATATACAAATTCTAGGTCAGCGGCATTGCCCCAGGCTTGCGGTTGTGCGTTGTTTACATCGTAGCCAGATACTGTTTGAACGAACGACTCTGGAATATCTTTCAACGTTGCGCGTGCGACACGCTTGTCATTAATAAATAACTGGCGGGTTTTGGCCGCACCTATTTCCGTCATCCAGATATTTTTATCGGCATCATACAGATGCCAGTTGGCAACTTCCTTGCCCCCGCTTACAATAACTTCTTCTTGTGCATCAGTCCCGTAGCCATAGGCCTGATACATAACCCGGTATCCATTTAAGCCGGCGTCGCTCCCGGCCGTAAGTTCTAGGGGCGACGTGAGTTGGTGGGTACCTGCGCGCAGATTAATAATGATATCGGCCTGCATTGTGGAGATATATTCGCGCGCTTTTCTTTGGGCAGCGGAAAGTGTTGCGAGTGGCTGCTCGAAGGTACCGGGCGAATCATCGTTACCGTTTCGTGCTACAAATAGTTCGTTTAGCTGGTGTGTCACGCGCTCTCCTCTGCTTTTGAATAGTGCTACTCTGACCGTAACACAGATGACGACTCTATTCAAATTTGAGTACAATATGATACAGTAGCAGTATGTCAGCAAGATTAATGGTACTCGGTGTTATGAAACGCGAAGGACAAGCTCACGGCTATAAGGTATATAGCGAGCTAACTTCATGGCGAGCGGAGACATGGTCAAAGACGCGGCCAGGTTCTATTTACCATGCGATTACCCAATTAGAAAAAGAAGGTTTTATACAAAAAGTAGGCAGCGCCAAAATCCAAGGTCCGTCCCGTACCAATTACCGTATTACTGTTGCTGGCGAGCAGGAACTAGCCCGCCTCATTGAGAAAGCACTTGTGGATTATGACTTAGAAGTTTTTGCTGCCGGCATGGCGTTTATGCATGAGCTGCCGCGCGGGCGTGTTATCGAACTAGCAAGACAACGCCTTAAAGCTTACGAAGAAGTCAGCACCTTCCTAGAAGCATTACCGCAAGAAAAACGGCCGACCACACCGGCCAAACATCCAGAAATTATAGGTGCTTGGAAGTACTTTTTTGACGGTACGGGCACGTGGCAGCAGGGTTTTATTGAACGTCTTGAGAATGGGTATTATCTGTTTGACGGTGAGGATTCGTAAACTGGCCTTTAAGCCGGAGCGTGAGTAAGTTTCGTGACCGGTGGTTCAACGTGACCCGCTAACTCTCCCTACATGACGTAAGGGTATACTCGCCAGGGAGGGGACGTTGACAACAAGATTGATAAAAAGATATAAATAAGCTTAGGACTGTCCCGCCAAAATTTGGAGGCCACCGTGGAAAACACGAACAGCCCTACGGGAAATGAGGAGTTCCCCGTGAACCTTCTCTGCGAAGCATTGAGCGAATTGGTCGTTGGTCTGCACGAGCGAGTTATCTGCTCGTGCAGCCACGGACATTCCTCACCCGGCAAGATCACAAGAGTGATCCCGCCTGCCGATTCCGAGCAGCATCCAAGCTGGCTCGCTTGGAAAGTCGAGATCACCCCGGACGACGGCACGGATCCGTGGCAGAGAGGTCTGTCCGACTACGTTGAGCCCCGGGAGCGAACCAGTCTTTTCCGCCTCTACTTCGGCGATCGGGCTCATCCCTGAATGATCCGCCCCGTAAATGACAGTAGAACGCCCCGCGTTCCTGCCATATGCGGGGCGTTCTACTTTACTAAAATTTTCCAAATATACATGTTTAACCCTTGTAACGTGGTATGATGGTAAAGATACAAAATAACTTGGATAATAAATATGGCTAAACACAAGAACTGGCACGGAGCATCACGCAAACGCCTTTTGAAGAAAAAAGCAAAATCACAGAAATAATATAAAAGATTCGAAGCTTTATATTACAAAAAGAACTGCTTGGCAGTTCTTTTTCTATTCATTCATTTCGTCACGCATATTTTTCAGTAAATCACGGTTTTGTTTTTTAACCGTTCGTTTCGTTTTTTCACTCGTTCGCCATGCAAGGGCAGTGGTTCGTTTTTCTAGAGCGCTTAGTTCGGTCTTCATCTTTACATACGCTTCGTAATGTGAGCGGTCAAGAGATCCGTTTTTAAGAGCCTCTTGGATTGCGCAACCATCGTCACTGCCGTGCTTGCAGGTAGAATACTTGCACTGCCGGGCAAGGGCAGCCACGTCATCAAAGTCTTCGTCAAGATCTTCCTGCGTTCCCCATAATTGCAATTCGCGGATACCCGGCATATCAACGAGCAGCCCGCCATTTGGAAGAACGAACAATTCCCGGTGAACCGTGGTGTGTTTACCCGTTTCATCAGATTCACGAATAGCCTGCGTTTTTTGGGCCTCGCGTCCAAGCAGATGATTCGTAAGCGTCGATTTTCCAACGCCAGAAGATCCCAGGAGCACCGCCGTTTTACCGGGTTGAATAAATCCGATAATCTCATCGACGCCTTTGCCTTCGGTTGC